>JAUIHJ010000584.1 GCA_030432015.1 bacterium | reverse complement strand
CTCGAAATACATCCTCAACTTCGGATCCAACGCCTTTGAAGCCCATCAAGGTCACGTCCCGTTCGCCAACCGCATCCAGAACGGTCGCTTTAATAACGGCGCAAAGCTGGTGACGTTTGACGTACGGCTTTCCAACACGGCCGGCTCCAGTGACGAGTGGTTCGCGCCTTTTCCGGGGACCGACGGCGCGGTGGCCCTGGCCATGGGCCACACCATTCTCGCCGAGGGACTACAGGACGACGACTTCATTGACCGCTGGACCAATGTCACATTGGAAGAACTCAAGACCCATTTCCAGCCGTACACGCCCGCGTGGGCCGAGCGGGTCAGCGGGATTCGAGCCGCGGATATCTCCCGCATAGCGCGCGAATTCGCCGCCGCCGCCCCCGCCTGCACCACCATGTGCAATCGAGGTAGTTCGGCACACCTCAATGGCTTTTATAACGATCGAGCGATCAACCTGCTGAACGCCCTGGTCGGTAGCGTTGGCAAGAAAGGCGGCTGGTGCTTCAGCCCGTGGGGCGGAGTCGATCCGCAATTCCAAACGCCGCCGATGCCACCGGCTGCCAAGACCTGGAGTGTGCTGGAAGATCCGCCGGAATACCCGCTGGCCAATGTCTGGAGGCGGATGCGCGTCGGCGAAGTTATCTACCTCTACCTGCTGCAAGGCCGCGCGAAGCTGCAAGCCTATATGACCTACAACCTGGACTCGCCGCTGACATGGCCCGAGGAAAGCCTGACGCAAGAGGTGCTCTGCAACGAAGACCTCATCAATTTCCACGTCTGCATCAACTCTTTCTACAACGAGACGGCCCATTTTGCCGACATTGTGCTGCCCTGGTCGACATACATGGAGCGCTGGGATCTCGACGCTCGTGCCTCGTACAACCTCAAGCCCTACGTCGGCCTCCGGACCCCCATGGTCGAAACGTTGGGTGAAGCCAAGGATGTCCGAGAGTTTTTCCCGGATCTGGCGCGCCGGATCGGGGGCGGCATGGAAGACTGGTATCCGGAAAAGGATACCGAAGAATACATGCGCAAGTGGGCCGCCAAGGTTCCCGAGAACCCGGAGACGGGCAAACGCGGGCTCGACCGATTGCTCGACGAAGGCGCCTGGGAGGACCCCGCTCGCGAACCGAATTATGAACCGTTCCTGGCCCCGTTAAGCACCGCAGAGATGGCCGGCGCCGTGGTCGACCCAGCCACCGGCGTGATCACCAAGGACGGGGCCGGGATCGGCATCATGCAGGAAGGAACCCCACTGCGCGGATTCCTGACGCCCAGCAGAAAATTTGAAGTCCGTAGCCTGTTCGTGAACAAGATCGGCAAGAATGAAGACTGTCAGGATTTGATCGCACAGAGCGGCATGCCCAAGACCAAGAACCGCCCCCAGCAACACTCCGGCCAAACGGTCGAGATCGATCCAATGCCGATTTGGTTTCAACCGGTCGAACACGAAAATCTCGCCGATGATGAGCTGGTCATGACGAGCTTTAAGTGGAATGTCCATAATCACGGCCGAACGATGCATCTGAAATGGCTGGCTGAAATCGTCCATACCAACCCGGCCTGGCTGAACCCCAAGACGGCAGCGAAATTCGACCTCCAGGATGGCGACTGGATCGAAGTCATCTCGTATCAATCACAAATGCTCCAGGCGCAATCGCCTCACCTGACGCATGGCGAATCGGACAGTGATGGGCGCATCGAAGTCGATCGCCTGCGCGTCCCGATTGTCACGATGGAAGGAATTCACCCTCGCGCGATTGCGATGAGCAACTCTTGCGGGCACACGCAGTACACACGCGTTGCCCAGGCCAAGAAGAGCTCAGGCGACGCAGGATTTCTGGTCGGCGCGGACCCCGCGACATACCTTGACGCGGACTGGGAGCGGAATATGTGGTGGGAAGATTCCGCCGGCGACGTCCCCAACAAATGGATTCGGAATACAGGCAACGGCTGGAACCAGAACAAGCTGATGCCGATCTCACCCGATCCCGTAAGCGGTCAGCAGGCATTTCATGACACGGTGGTGCGGATTCAAAAGCTGAGCGTCTGATTCGATGAAGGAGCGATACGATGGCGCCAACACAAACGATCGCCATTGATCCTGTGCCATTCCGCACGCGGGCCGCGGTCTACCGATTGCTGGGGCGGCTTTGGTTGCGCGAAGTCGACGCGGACCTGCTGGCCTCATTGGGGTCGTCGCCGCTGAACGCCTCATTCGTCGCCGCGGGAGGGACACTTCCCGGTCCCGGCAGCGAGTTCGACAGGCTAGAAGTGCTGGCGACCGACTACTGCCAGCTCTTTGTCGGCCCTAGCGGCCATCTGCCTCCCCATCAATCCGTATGGGGCAGCGGGCATTTCCAAGGTGAGGCAACCGTTTCCATGCGCCGTGAGCTCGAGGCGCATAGCCTTCCTCAACCCGATGGCATGGCGGACCACCTTGGTGAACAACTCGCCGCAATGGCAGTCATCATCGAACGGCTGGCGGCGCAACCTGCTGCCGAAATCGCGCAACTTGATGCCGCTCGCGACTTCTTTGCCCGGCACCTTGCCTGGACCGATGAACTCTGCCGGCAGGCGACCTCGCGCGCCCAAACCGATTTCTACCGCAGTCTCATGACCATGACCCAGGACTTCCTCCAGGAGGAACGACGCGCCTGGTTGGTCGGTGAGGCGTAGCGATTTCCCCGAAAGCAGCCCGACGCCCGCGCAGAAAATGGCAAGCAAGAATCGGAAACGCCGCCCAGGTTTCCCCAGGCGGCGTTCGTCCTCTGCCACGTTCCTTCCGTCATGGTTTCGCGTCACGCCAATCGATCGCTCTAGCGACGCCCAACGCAGACAACTTCTGAGTCCTCCAACAAGTGGTGCACCGTCTCGGACAGACTGGCCAGGCTGAGCTGAATCCGGTCAAGCGTGGATGGTGCCCGATAACTCGTACTGTGACGATGGTGGCCGCCCCCCTGGCTACTGATATTGATCGTGAAGTATCGCCCAACGGACACGCCCACGCGGCCGGGAGCGTGATGGCCATGAACCGGACGTCGCGTGACCGTACGCAGTCGCAGATGTTCGACCGTATCTTGCATCTTGTGCATCAGCCGATCGAGTTCCACCACGTCATGATTGATGTGCCGCTGGCGTTCGATTTGCCAACCGATGCCATGGTGACGACCGTGACCGCCGTGGCGGTGGTCGACATGCGCAACGTCGTGCAAATGACTCGCCAGGCGAATCATCTGAAAGGCATCCTCTTTTAACTCACGTGCCGCAGGACCATACGCTTGAAGACCGTAGGTCTGGTACAGAACTTGGCGGGCCTGACGCTCGGTCTTCGCTGCTAAGTCGTCAATGTGAAGCGGCGACTCCGCACGTGCAACACTCCCCAGGGTCAACAGGGTCGCGATGGCCAAACATGTGTTGCGGGAGGTCTTCATGATCTTCTCCTCTGAGGGGGGAGTTACTGGGCCACCCGTTGCGGATGACGATTCAGTAAGAAAGCACCGGTTGTGCCAAGTTCAGGATCATTCGGACATAGACTCCACTAAACTGTTTCAACAAAAGAACTTAAAAAACGCAAAGGCCAATCCACGGAGTGGCAACACGCCCCCGCGTGTCATCCCTTCGACACGTCGAGTCGCAGATATGACGACACTCAGCCGTGGTCGCGGCGATTCCTTGCCGCCGCAGCATGAAACGGCCACGACAGGAGCTGCCACTTCGGTGGCGGTGTGAACGGAGCACGTCCGCTCAACCAACCCACCCCTCCTGCCCAACCGCACCTGCGTGAAAACAAGCAGCGAACGGTTGGACGGCCCATCAACCGTCTCCCATCGAGGTGGTCTGACACGCGCCAAAGTCGTGCGACACCAACCCGAATTCAATTATCCTCGAACAGGATCTGGCTGTTGCCAGGGTGGCGGGCAGACTTGGTCCAGCCGCGCCATATGATCCGCCGGAAGGGTACGTTCCGAGGCAGCGACCGCATCCTGGACCTGCTGGAGCTGCTTGGCACCGACGACGAGCGAGGTCATCGCCGGTTGGGACATTGCCCAAGCCAGTGCATATTGTGCCGGTGGGATTTCCACCTCGGCCGCCAATGCCTCGATGCCTTCGAGTCGATCGAAGAGTGCATCATCCATTTCCCAAACCCATTCGGGCTTTTCGGCCGCGCGGGAATCACGCGGCGGCACCTGACCTCGTTGGTATTTCCCGGTCAATAAGCCACCTTGCAGCGGTTGGTATGGCGTGACCCCGATCGCATGCCGTTTACAGAAGGACAGGTCGTGATGGAATTCGCGGCGGAGGAGACTGAACGGAATTTGCGACGAGACGACCGGCGGCCACCCGTTTCGTTCGGCGAGCCACAAAATCTCGCAAAGCTGTGCGGCAGTGTGGTTTGACACCCCGAAATAACGGGCCTTGCCCTGTCGCACGATCTGGTCCAGGGCGGCCATCGTTGTCTCCAGCGGCACGTGTTTGTCCGGCCAGTGGATGATGTACAGGTCGACGTAGTCGGTCTGCAAACGCTGCAAACTGCGGTCAATTTCCCGCAAGATATGACTGGCAGAAAGGCCGCGATCTTGCGGGCCCGGCCCGACGGGAGCCCCCACCTTGGTGGCGAGGACCACTTGGTCTCGTCGTCCTTTGAGCGCCTTGCCCACGATCGTCTCGGCGGTCCCACCGGGGCTGCCGAGAAAGCGACGGTAGCCCTCATAGACATTGGCCGTATCGATGAAGTTGATTCCCATTCCCATGGCCCCATGCACCAACTTGATCGCATCGGCTTCGGGCACGGGCTCGCCGAATGTCATGGTTCCCAAGCAAATTGGCGAAACGATGAGCCCACTGGATCCTAATACGCGATATTTCATGATGTCCTTTCTTTCGGCACCGATTGGTCCCAGCGACTGGGGCTGATTCCCGGCGCGTCACGTTTCATGTGGGGCGGCTTATTGCCGCCGTCAAAGTTCCAGTGGCGTTGATTTCGGCTGCCAAACAATGGTCGCACTGCGTCGGGCAGGCGCTGCAATTCGCTGGCGTCCCATTCCTCGACGTCGGCCACCGGACTGGCCCACGCCGGACGATACGCGATTGCCAGCATCTCGCGCGCGTAATCGCCAACGTTGGGGTAGTTACCGTGAAAAACACGGTGGTTAATGAGGACGGCCGAGCCAGCCCGGGCAGTTACCATGACTTCTTCTGAATGCGATTCGTAACGCAAATACGGATTCGCCTCCGCATGCATCGACAGGTGCGACCGCGGTACGACACGAAATGGCGCGACCTCCGGGGTCAGATCGTCCAGGTAATACAGCACGCGAACCAGCCACGGACAACTGCCAACGTAGCCGAAGATCGCCGATCCGTACGGCTGCCCGTCAGCGTGCAGGCTGATCCCCGGATGCCCAGGCTCGCTACGGGCATAATCATAGCCCATCATTACAATGTCGTCACCGAACAACGCGCGGAGAAACGCGATGGTCGGAGGATGGGCGACCAGTTCGGTAATCCTGCCAC
>JAUIHJ010000583.1 GCA_030432015.1 bacterium | reverse complement strand
GATTGCTACCCGCGGCATTGGCCGGCCAAGGTCGCCGAAACGGTTGTTGGCCACAAAGTACAAATCGGTGCATTAAATTTCCATGGAATCACCAACTTGCAACCATGGACATCGCCATCCCGCCGCCACGCGGCGGAAAACATCGGGAGTTGATCCATGTTGTCCTGCCCCCACATCCGCTGGACCCGATCGCCGTCTGGCTTAACCTCACCAAGGCAGCCAAAACGGCTTTGCCTGCTCGCCTTGTGGGCTGCGATCTGCCCGTTGTCTGAGTCGTTCAGCCATGCAGCGAGTGCGGACCATTCCAGCCGGCAACCCAACGTCGTCGTGATTCTGACCGATGACCAGGGCTGGGGCGACCTGAGCGCCACCGGCAACACCAACTTGGCCACACCGAACGTCGATTCGCTGGCGCGGAACGGTGCGACATTCGACCATTTCTATGTCTGTCAAGTCTGCGCTCCGACGCGCGCCGAGTTTCTCACCGGGCGCTACTATCCGCGAACCGGCGTGAGCGGCGTCAGTCGTGGGCAAGGCCGGATGAATTTCGACGAAACGACGATCGCGGATCTCTTCCAGGCCAGCGGATATGCAACCGGCGCTTTTGGCAAATGGCATAACGGTACCCAGCCGCCGTACCACCCCAACCAACGCGGCTTTGAAGAATTTTACGGCTTCACGTCGGGACATTGGGGCCACTATTTCAGCCCGCCATTGGACCATAACGGACGTCGCGTGCGGGGTCAGGGATTTATCGTTGACGACGTAACCGACCACGCCTTGGCATTCATCAAAGCCAATCAAACGCAGCCGTTCTTCTGCTACGTGCCTTACAATACGCCCCATTCGCCGATGATGGTGCCGGATCGCTTTTACGACAAGTTCGACGGTCTGCAACCGTCGTTGCGACATCGCGATCCAGCCCGCGAGGACCTGATGATGACGCGAGCGGCCCTGGCCATGTGCGAAAACATCGATTGGAATGTCGGGCGTATCCTGCAGCAGCTCGATGAGCTCCAACTTCGCGACAACACGATCGTCGTCTACTTTTCAGACAACGGTCCCAACTCGTTTCGCTGGAACGGCGGCATGAAAGGGCGAAAGGGATCCCTTGATGAGGGCGGCTTGCGCTCCCCGTTGTTCATCCGCTGGCCAGCGAAAATTCGCGCCGGCTTGACATTGCCGCAGATCGCCGGCGCGATCGATCTGTTACCGACGTTGACCGAACTAGCCTCCGTTAAGGCTAATGTCTCCAAGCCACTCGACGGACGCAGCCTCAGTCCACTGTTGTTGGAGTCGTCCACGGCGTGGCCCGCCCGATCGTTGCTTGCGATCAAGGGCAGCCAGGTCAGTGTTCGCACGCAACGATTTCGACTCGCTGCGGACGGCCAACTCTTCGAGATTGCCGTGGACCCTGGTCAACGGTCCGATGTGGCCGCCCATCACCCGAAACTCGCCGCCCAGCTTCGTCGGCAGGCCGAGCAACATGGCCGGGAGATGCTGGCACACTTCACCGCCAACGCCGACCGCCCCTTCACGGTCGGCTACGGTGTCTCGACCACGCTGACCGCACGTGATGGCGTCCCCCATGGCACGATCCAACGCAGCTCGAAAGCGCCGAATAATTCGTTCTTCCAGCACTGGACGGCAACGGACGACTTCATCACCTGGGACATTGACGTTGGCCAAAGCGGCCAATACGAAGCCGTTGTCCATTACACGTGCGCAGACGGTGACCAAGGCGCGACCGTGCGACTGACCATCGCCGGAGGCGATTCCACCCAAGCCCCGGTGGTCAAGGTTTTCGATCCGCCACTTTACGACAAAGCCAAAGAGCGGGTCGCCGATTCACACTATTTCGTCAAGGACTTCCATCCGCTCAGCCTGGGAATCCTGCAATTGGAAAAAGGCCGTGGGACATTGAAGCTGGACGCTGTGGAAATGCCGGGTAAACAGGTCATTGACGTGCATTCGGTGGATCTGATTCGACGGTAGAGGACGGCAACTCGACGATGTTCTGCGCCTTGAGAAATTGCTCGGTGCGTTCCATCGCCCGCTCGAACAAGTCCAGATCAAAAATAAGGTAGCCGTGCTTCCCACCGGGGTGACTCACCAATTCACAATGGTTGCCGGCTGTTTGCATCCGGGTCTGAAACAGCATTGCCCCGACGTAGGGTGTCACGGTATCCGCTGTCCCATGGAAGAGGATCGTCGGCGGCAGGCCGGGTCGAACATGGTCGACCGGCGACAGCGCTCGCCAGCGATCACCGATTTTCTGCTGGCCGTAACCGCGTGCCGACGTATCGATGACAGGGTAGTAAAGCACCAGGGCATCCGGTCGGCACGCAACCGTCGCGTTGTCGGCTGCCTCATCAACCGCGTCGAACAATGCGGTTCCAACCGCCACATGGCCACCCGCCGAATTGCCAGCGACCGCAATTCGCGCCGGATCGATCCCCAAGGCCACGGCGTGGCGTCGCAAGTAGCGAACGGCCGCACGGCCATCGCGAACGCAGTCAAACACCGTCGTTCCTGGGCCGGAACCCAGCAAGCGGTACTCCAAGCTCGCTCCTACCATGCCGAGGCGGGCAAAGCGGTCCGCGATCGGGTAGGAACGCCGCGGGTTGCCGCCCGTCCATCCGCCACCGTGGATCACGAGCAACACGGGACGGCGATCGGTCGGCCGATGGCCATCAGGCTCGAATAGATGGAGCCGCAACGAACGCTCACCGACAGATCGGTAGACAACCGTCCGCGTTGGCTCGAGCTTGGCAGCGAGGGGGTCAAGCGGTCGGGCCACCTGGCCGACTGCCGGTTGGCAAGCCAAGCCGATCGCGGCAACGATCAATAGTGCATGTCGGTTCATGGGCGTGGTCATCGCGCGTCGCTGCTGCGTTTCGGTTGCGGTTCTGCCTTGGCGGATGCAAACTTGCGTTGGCAAGGCATTGATGCGAAGGTTGTGCTTCTCATGATAGCGTACCGAAGCCGACGGTTTTCGAACCCGCGGAAGTTGTCTGCCGCCCCCGTGCATCCTCACCCGTTCCTGGAGGGAACTCATGGCCGCCCGCCACCAACGATTCATCACTGCCGGCATCCTCTTGCTGGCCGTTCTTGGGAGTCGCCCCGCCGCACTGCTGGCTCAACCGCCGCAGGCAGGCGACTACTCGGCAGCCACGCACGACGTGGCCAGCGAACTGGACCGCTCCGCCCCGATGCGGGACGGAGCCGCGTTGAAGG
The DNA here is from genome assembly GCA_030432015.1 of bacterium. GTDB lineage: Bacteria > Planctomycetota > Planctomycetia > Pirellulales > Pirellulaceae > ARS98. The sequence goes on along the minus strand of JAUIHJ010000583.1, from coordinate 2,290 downwards.
TTGACATCTTTCGACCGCAAGCGGAGGGCCAGTTTCCGGCTGTGCTGCTGATCACACCCTACAACAAGAGCGGACAAGCCGCCCGAGCCAAGAACTTTGCGGCCCGCGGATACGTCGTCGTCAACGCCGACTCGCGCGGCCGATTTGAGTCGGAAGGAGATTGGGATCCGTTTTCGGAAAAACACAAAACGGACGGATACGATCTGGTCCAGTGGATTGCGGGTCAGCCATGGTGTTCGGGCAACGTCGGCATGTACGGCCTGTCGTATATGGGGTGGACCCAATGGTGGACGGCCTCGCAGGCGCCCCCCGCCCTGAAAGCGATCGTGCCCGAAGTCGCGCCTCCGGACCATTTCCAAAATTGCCCCTATCAGAACGGCATCTTCGTCTGTTGGATGATCGATTGGGCGGGAGCTCTGTCGGACCGTCTGCCGCACAGCGCCGGGCCGGGCGCCTATGGCGGCTTTGCAGTCAATCGCGAGCAGGCCTACAGCAAATTGCCATACATCGACTTCGACAAGACACGGAACTACAAACCGACCACCTGGTGGCGCAAATGGATCCAACAGAATACCGCGGACGGCGAATATTGGCGGTCCATCGCGTATCAAACGCGGGACAGTTACGCCCGCGTCAATGTTCCCTCGCTGGCAATCTCCGGCTGGTTTGACGCGAACTTCCCTGGCACGCCGATGAACTATCTGGCCATGAAACAACACGGAGGCTCACCCGCGGCCCGCCAGCCACGTATGGTGATCGGCCCCTGGCAACACATCATCAATCGCAACCGAGTCGCCGCCGGCGTCGACTTTGGCGAGCACGCCTTGATCGACTGGGACGGCTATGTCCTCCGCTGGTTTGATCACCACCTCAAGGGCGTCGACAACGGTGTTCTGCAAGATCCACCGGTCCACCTGTTTGTGATGGGCCGCAACCGCTGGCGCACTGCGCAGGAATGGCCACTGCCTGAAACGAAGTTCACCCGGTATTACCTCCACAGCGGTGGTCATGCACATGCGACGCGAAGTGACGGTGTGCTCAATACGCAGCCGCCAGGCGCAGCCGGCTCCGACACGGAGCCACCGGATCGCTTTGTCTACAACCCTGACGATCCCACGCCGTCGGCCGGGTTCACCAACGGTCATATCGATGGTCCACGCGACATCAGCCAGGCCGCACTGCGGCCCGACGTGCTGGTCTATGACACTCCGATACTAACCGAGGACACGGAGATCATTGGTCCCATCACAGCCCGCCTTTTCGCCGCCACCAGCGCCCTCGACACGGATTGGATGATTCGCCTCTGCGACGTGCATCCCGACGGCCGAGCCCTGTTCCTGGGCGAAGGGGTCATGCGAGCCCGGCACCGCGACCCGGAACGCCACGGCGCCTTCAACGCCCACGAATTGAGCACGATCAAACCGGATGTCGCCCACGAGTACACCATTGACTTCTGGCGTCCCACCGGCAACGTCTTCGCCCGTGGACATCGTATCCGCGTCGAAATCTCCAGCAGTTTTTTTCCGTACTATCTCCGCAATCCCAACACCGGCGACGACAACATCGGCCTGGCAACGGAATTCAAAACGGCACACCAAACGATCTTTCATGATACCCACCGCGCATCGCACATCGTGCTGCCGGTGATACCTGCCGGCAAGTAGTCTCACGGCAACACGACATGCTGGGTGCGTGGAGGTTCAATCAAAGCGCAGAGCGTAGACGTCCGCGTTCTTGAGAGTAAAGCGAAGCGCCACGACGCCCTTGCTGAGTTGGGGGTCCTGCTCCCAGGCGACTTCGGCGTCGACGGCGTCACCGGTCAGCGGCTTCGACTTGCCGATCACATCGCCGGCTGCGTCGAGGGCCTCAACGGAGATGGTACCGTTCTTCCGGACCAGATAATTCAGCAGGAGCCGCTCCCCTTGATAGCGCAGCGGCTTGGTCGTTACTTGGCCACCCGCTTCGTTCGCTCGCAAAGCGGCAAAGCCGTCCACCCGATAGACGAAACGTCGCACGCGACCGGGTGAGGGTTCGTAATAATTCTCGGTCGCGTAGACGGAAATCTCTTTCGGTTTGCCGGGCAGTTGAAACATGCCCCAGGCCATATAGTTACTTCGATTGTGGTTGCGGTCTTTAGGCGCCGTTCGCGGCACCACCGGTTCGTTGTAGCGGTGAAACGTCTGTCCATCGCGACTGGTCATCAAGATCGGCTCGACCTGCTGACTCTTTGGCTCGTAGCGTGTCGGGAACCCGACAAAGAGGTGCGGAGCGCGAAAGTACTTCTGGATGG
>JAUIHJ010000582.1 GCA_030432015.1 bacterium | reverse complement strand
GCAAGCTGCCCGAGGACGCCCCCGACAACGACAATTTTCGCGTGCTGCGTTACCTGTCAAAGGTCACCGCCGCGCCCAGCATCGCTGCAGGGATCTTCGATCAAGTGGGGTCGATTGAGCCAGGCAAGCTGGCGGATCTGGTGCTCTGGGAGCCCGCCTTCTTCGGTGCGAAACCGAAGCTGGTGCTCAAGGGAGGCTTTGTCGTGTGGGCCAACATGGGGGACCCCAATGCCTCGCTGCCGACGCCACAGCCGATGATGTATCGACCGATGTTCGGGGCGCTTGGCACGGCGCGAACGAAGAGCTGCATCACGTTTGTTTCCCAGGCTGCGCACGATCGAAACGTAAAGGAAAAATATGGGTTGCAGCGGATGGTCGAGCCGGTCCGTCAGACGCGCGTCTTGACCAAGAAGCATATGATTCGCAACGACTTCCTGCCCGAGATCGATGTTGACCCGCAGACCTTCGCCGTGAAGGTCGACGGCACGCACGCCACGGTGACGCCGCCCAAAACGATCGCGCTCAACCAACTGTATTTCTTCAGTTAATCGGGATCGGCGACTGCCGCTTCCGCGGCCGGTCGTCGGGCCTGCCCCGGCTGGCCAAATGCCGTCGCGTGAGTGAAGATGGGCAAACGGGATGAGCAACTGATCTTTTCTGGAGAAAGCCGTGATTATTGCTGAAGCAGTCGTGGGGAATGTGGCGGACGCGAGTTGGAAGGACCGGCTCGACGGCGCGGACGTGGATGTTCTTCGTCTTGACCAGTGGGAGGCGCAAAAGAATCGGTTTCGCCGTACCACCGAAGGCGGCGTCGAACTGGCCGTGTCGCTGGAACGGAATCATCATCTGCGCGACGGTGACATTCTGATCTGGAATGAGGCGGAGCGGAAGGCAATTATTGCCCGCCTGCAGCTCCAGGATGTCATGATCATCCGCCTCGCGGGTTTGCTCTCGGAGCCGCCGGAGGCCTTGGCCCGCACCTGTCTGGAACTCGGGCACGCCCTGGGCAACCAGCATTGGCCGGCCGTTGTCAAAGAGAATACCGTCTATGTCCCTTTGACGGTCGATCACAAAGTGATGCAGTCCGTGATGAAGACACACGCATTTGAGGGGATCACCTGCGAGTTTCGTCCGGGTGCCGAGGTGATTCCCTATCTCGCGCCTCACGAAACGCGGCGGTTGTTCGGCGGTGCCGATCCAATGTCTGAGTCTCACGGACACACGCACTCGCATGCGCACACGCATACGCACGCGGACGGAACCACGCACTCGCACGATCACGGCGACCACGATCACCAGCACTAGAAAATCCCGGGCGTTCTATGATGTCGACGATGCTTGACCAACGGGAGCTGATGCGTGCGGAGGACTCGTCGTGTGAGTCGTTTGCTCACTTGAAATCTGCTATGCCGACCATACCTGCTTTGATGCGCGTGCTTCAATTCGGTGACTCCGTGTTGCCGGTGGGAGCATTTACGTTTTCAAATGGTTTGGAGTCGGCGATCGAGCAAGGTCTGGTGCACGATCTTGATTCGCTGCAGGAGTTCGTGCTGGTGGCGGCCGAGCAGGCCGCGTCGGCCGATGGCATCGCGGTGCTTGCCGCGTACCGGGCGGCCCGCGAGGGGGACGAAGACCGAATTGACGAAGTGGATCGGGCTGTCTTCAATCGCAAGCTGAATGAAGAGATTCGCACGATGACCGTGCGCATGGGACGTAAACTGGCGGAAATGGCCGACCGTGTGCTCGACGGCCACGACGCGCGTTTGGCCAGTGGCTGGCTAAGCCGGATCAAGGATGGCAAAGCACCTGGGTGCTATCCGGTTGGCCAGGGGCTGTTGTTCGCTTCGCTTGGCCTTGCCGAGCAAGACGCGTTCGCGGTACACCAATACGGCTTGGCGAGTATGATGGTCGCCGCGTCGCTCCGTCTGATGAAGTTGCATTATCTGGACGCGCAAGCGGTGCTGTTCGCGGTAAATTGCGAGGCCGCGGCCGCCTATGAACGGATCGCCAGATCCTCGCTTGAAGACATGGCGACTTTCGCACCAGCGATTGACGTTCTGGCCTGCGTTCACGTGGGTGCCAATGTTCGAATGTTTATGAATTAGTCATTGATTAAAAGTGAGAACCAGCATGAAAAAGATCACGCGGATTGGGGTCGGCGGCCCCGTCGGATCAGGCAAGACCGCCATCATCGAGGCGATCACGCCGAAACTGCTGGACTTGGGCGTGAAGGTCCTGATCATCACGAATGATATTGTGACGACCGAGGATGCCAAACACGTGCAGCGCACGCTGAAGGGCATCCTGCTGGAGGATCGTATTCTGGGGGTCGAGACGGGTGGCTGCCCCCACACCGCGGTGCGCGAGGATCCCAGCATGAATCTTGCTGCGGTCGAAGATATGGAGACGCGTTTCCCCGAGACCGATCTGGTGCTGCTGGAAAGTGGTGGCGACAATCTGACGCTGACCTTTAGTCCCGCCCTGGTCGATTTCTTCATCTATGTGATCGATGTGGCCGCTGGTGACAAAATTCCGCGCAAGAACGGACCCGGCATCACCAAGTCCGACATCCTCGTGATCAATAAAACGGATTTGGCTCCCTACGTCGGAGCGAGCCTCGAAGTCATGGACCATGACTCGCGATTGATGCGGGGCGACAAGCCGTTCGTATTCACCAACTGCAAGTCGGGTGAAGGGATGGACGAGTTGGTCGCGTTGATCAAAGCAAATGTGCTCTTTGAATTGAATGCGGTGACGGAATGATGAAGCTGTTGGCCCCGGAACTTGCCGCCTATCAATCGCAGCCCAAACAGCTTCCAAGCGGCTCGTTTGGGAAGAACGCGTTGCTGCGTCTGCGGTTCGAGACGCGCGGTGATCGCTCGATCCTGGCGTTCTCTGATCGCCGAGCACCGCTCTTGGTGCAGCGGGCGCTGTACTGTGATGAGGGGCTGCCCAGCATGCCCGTCGTTTTCATCATCAGCAATTCCGGGGGCATTTTGCAGGGCGACCGTTACACGATGGAGTTCGTGGTTGAGCCCCACGCCTGTGCGCACATTACGACGCAGGCGGCCACCAAGATCCACGAGATGGACGCCAACTACGCCGCCCAGACGCAGGAAATCAGGTTGGAAGAGGGCGCGTACCTCGAATTTCTGCCGGACATGGTGATCCCGTTTCGACACGCGCGTTTTCACACGAGCACCCGGATCAAAATCGCGCCCTCGGCGACGTTGTTGTACTCCGAGATCCTGACGTGCGGCCGGCAGTACTATCGCGAGGGTGAAGTTTTTCAATTCGACGTTTTCTCGTCGACGGTCCGGGCGGAGCGGCTGGATGATACCGAATTGTTCGTTGAGAAATTCGTCATTGAGCCGCAACGGGCCGCGGTCCCCAGGCTGGGGATCATGGGGGAGTTTACCGTTTTCGGAAACGTGATCCTGCTGACGCCGCCCGAGCACGCCGACGCGATTCACGGACAGGTCGAGGCGGTCTGGAATCATGAGGAGCAATGGGCTGCCGGTGCCAGTCGACTGCCGAATGACGCCGGGCTGGTTTACAAGGTTGTGGGAAAGGAGTCGAGTGTTGTACGCGCGAAGGTTCGCGAATTCCAAGCGCTTGTACGACCGCAGGTAACTGGCTCCTGCGTACCGCCGGAGTTCTCCTGGCGGTGAACGGGGAGCAACTAACGAGGGCGTCTTTTTTTCGAGTTCCGTTCACGAGCTATATCGACGATTGAAATGGATTCAGATCTCTTTATTCTTTGCACGACGGCGGCAACGGTTGGCTTTGTTCATACAGCGCTGGGGCCAGACCATTATCTTCCGTTCATTGTCATGACGCGGGCCCGCCACTGGTCCCTCGCCAAGACCACTTGGGTGACCCTTGCCTGCGGGGTTGGGCATGTCGCGAGTTCGCTGCTGCTGGGCCTGGTCGGGATCGTGCTGACGATCGGCGTGATGCAGATCGAGGCGATGGAGGCGTTCCGAGGATCCGTCGCCGCCTGGCTGTTGATCGGTTTCGGATTTGCCTACTTCGTGTGGGGCGTCCACCGTGCACTGCGGCACAGCCCCCATATCCATATCCAAACAGGGGATTCCGAAGCGGCCGACGGCGTCGAGCACACGACCCACGATCATGGTGCCACAAAGTCTCGCCGTGGCGAATTCACTCCGTGGTTTCTCTTCCTGCTGTTTGTGCTCGGCCCCTGCGAACCACTGATTCCGCTGCTGATGTACCCGGCCGCCAAGAGCAGCATTGCAGGCGGGCTAATGGTCTCGCTGGTGTTTGCGGTGACCACCATGGCGACCATGCTGGGCATCGTTCTCTTTGGCTGCTGGGGGCTTGCTTACGTCCGGCTGGAGCGGTTCGAGCGGTTCACGCACGCGGTCGCCGGCGCCACCATCTGCCTCTGCGGGCTGGCAATTCAAGTTCTGGGCCTTTGACGTCTCCGGCCGGGAAGATCGGTTCAGCTTCTCAACGACGGGTTCTCAACGACGGGTTGACGACGCGATGACGCGACCTACTCTGGCAGCACGGGCGTGGGGGCTGGTGGCACTGACGTTTGGGTTAGGTTGGGCAGTCGTCAGCACCGCCACAGAGCCCGAGATTCAGCGGTTTCTGACGTTGCATTGCGTCACCTGCCACGGCGGGGAGCAGGCCAAAGGTGATTTGCGGCTTGACGAACTTACCGCGCCAACTGCAAGCGGCAGCGCCGGGGAAACCTGGTCGCGCATCGTGGACGTCCTTGAGTCCGGCGAGATGCCGCCCAAAGAGAAGCCGCGACCTGCCGCGGCCCTGGTCGCGAGCGTGCTGCGTTCGATCACGGCAGCGATGTCGCAGCAACGCGGTCCGCGACCGCTCGCCCTGCGCAGACTGAATCGCGTCGAATATGAAAACACGGTGCATGATCTGCTCGGCATCGACACGCCATTGGCCGATCTCTTACCGGAGGACGGCAGCGTACAGGGCTTCGATAACGTTGCCGATGGGCTGGCCATCTCGTCGATTCTGATGGAGCGTTACCTGGAGGCAGCGGACGTCGCATTTGAAGGAGTGATCCGGCGCATCAAGCCGTTGCCGGCCGCGACCCGCCGCGCGGTTGCCATGGAGTCGAAAGAAAACATTGAATCGGTCAAGAAAAAGAAGGGCGGGACCATCGAGGCGGCGGGATCGTTTGTCAAGTTCACGCCGGGCTGGCCACCGGTTCGGATCGATCCTGTCCATCCCATCGAGGACGGAATCTATCGTTGCCGACTGGCGGTCTGGCCGCACGATCCCAGCGACCGGACGTTAGCCGTGGCAATCTATGTCGGGCCCCTTTTCGGACCCGGAAAACGCCGACTGATGGGGTTCTACGACGTAACGGGAACGCCCGCCAAGCCTCGCATCATCGAATTTACCACGCGGATGGCGGAGGGACACACCATGCATATTGTGCCTCAGGTTTTTCCGCAGCATGTCACCTGGCGCGACAAGCATGAACCCCGACCAGGGATCGGCGTCGTCTGGACGGAAACGCACGGGCCACTGGACCAGGCG
>JAUIHJ010000581.1 GCA_030432015.1 bacterium | reverse complement strand
GAATCTGCTGCTCACCACCCAGGAGTCCCGTAACCGCGACTATGCCGGTCGCTTTGAGGTGCGACAGATCGATGGCAACGTCAGCGTGGATCAGGCCCCGGTCCGCTTACTGGACGAGATCTCTGGCGATGTCGAGATCACGGCGACCGACGAATTTGTTAACCGTGGCACGCACCACGAAGGCGGTTTTCGGACGGCCCACTCGTACGAGATGCACACAACGACGATTTCAAATGTGAAAAAGCGTCTGGTCGGATCGTTCTTACGCGCCGATCTGCGGCTCCGTAACGTGGGTGGAGCGATCGACGTGCATAACGAATACGGAATAACGATTCTGGAGTTAAACGACCATGCCGAAGTCGATCAGCCGATGCGCATCATCAGTGACAGCGGTGAGATCAAGGTGACAGGGCCGCGATCTGTGCTCAAGGAGATTCCGCTGTACGCCTACACGACGTGCGGGACGCTGCGGGTTGATCTGTCGCGAGAAGTTCTTGATGACATCAACTTTTCCACCGGCGATCCGCGACGGAGCTGGTCTGGCTTCGTGACGCCCGCGGAGGACCGGTTTTCGATGGACCGATTTGACCGTCCGCAACAGGCGTGGGAAAACGCGGAACGCAGTCCAGGGTTGGACCTGATCAGCCGGTCGGGGCGAGTCGAGGTCGTGACGTTACCGCCAGTTGAGTGATGCGTGGACCATTGCCTGAGGATTGGGGCGAGCCGTTGCCGATCAATGTTCCCATGGCTGGTTCAACGAGCCGTCACGGAAGACTCGATCACACAAGCCCTCACGAAGCGGAGGCGAGGGATCCACGTGTCGGAAACCGATGACCTGGTAAGGGCGGCCTGTGAGGTGTGTAAAGTGGTTGGCTCGTTGAGCAAGTCTTGGCGGGTTGGCATCGAGTTGGCTCGTCCTGACCGCCTCAGGCCGGTTGATGTCGCTCGATCAGATCAAGCAACTCACTGAGCGTGATCACATCCAGCCATTCTGTACCCGGCACCGTGATCCCCAACCGCAATTCGAGCTGCATCGTGAATTCCGCCAAGGCGAGCGAATCGAAGCCCAGATCGTCAATCACGTCGTCATCCAAGCGAATCCCGTCCGGGTCGATTTGCAGCTTCTCAGCAATCGCCTGGCGAACGAGGCCTTCGAGTTCCAAGCGGGTCTGGCGGCTGGGCATGTTCAATATTCCGACCTCTGCGGAGTTGCGAAAGGCAATAATGTCGCATCGACCCCGCAACGCCGCCACCTTGACGCGATCTCGCTCGACATTGGCGGAATTATGGTTCCGTCGGCGGCTGTATCAGCGCCAGCACGGCGCCGGCCGGATCTTGAATGACGGCCATCGTCCCGTAGCTGCCCATCGCACGGGTCGGGCAAACCACTTTACCGCCAAGCGCGACGCATGTATTCAGGCTGGTTTGCAGGTCGAGTACGCTGACGTACATCAGCCATTGGGGTGGCAAGTTCTTGTTTTGACCTCTGGCGTGGCAGATCCCGGCGACCGGAGTTTCTGACTCGACGGTGCTCATCATGTAATCGCTATAGTCGCCCATTGTGAGGTCCTGGGCTTTCCATCCGGTTACTTGCGAATAAAAGTCGCGAATCGGTTCAGCATCTTCAACGGTCAGATCGAACCAGCCAATCGATCCGGCTTCAGGTCTATCGCTCATCAGGTTCCCTTTCTTCAATGGATGCTTGCGGATACACGCCGACGCCGATCTCCGTCTTCCTGTCAAACGTCACCACGCCGGTTGATTCAGGCCACTCGTCGGCGGAAACGGATCGAGTAGAATCAGGGGCTTGTTGCCGTTTCCGGCATTTCGCATCCGCACCACGAGAGAGTTTTGTGGACATAATCGTAGCACAGATTGGTGACCATCATGGCTTTTTGCCCACGCGCGGCACGTTCATGCTGGATTTTGTTTTTTTGGCAATGATCGCCATCATTCCCGTCATGGTCTGGAGCATCTACCTGGTCCGCTATCAACGGCGGTATGAGCTTCATAAGCGCGTGCAAGTCAGTTTGGCACTGGTGTTACTGGTGGCCGTTGTGTTGTTCGAGGTCGACGTGCGGTTCTTTACGGATTGGGAAACATTGGCCGTGGCGTCGCCTTACTTCGAGCCAGACGCCTGGTGCACGGTCTGGTATGCCTTGGTGGTGCATCTGGTTTTTGCAGTGCCAACGCCGTTCATCTGGGCCTTCGTGATCACGCAGGCGCTGCGGCGATTTCCGCGACCCGCGGCACCGTCCGCTTATAGCCGGCAGCACATCTTCCGGGCTCGCGTCGCGGCCGCGGGGATGGTGATGACCGCCGTTACCGGCTGGGTATTTTACTGGCTGGCATTCGTGGCGTGAGATACGGACGGCTGATCATCGCACGATGCGACGAATCCAGGAGCTTTCAGGAGCTTCCGGGAACTGAGGCAGGCTCACGGATCCGTGCCAGGGCAATTCCCCGTCCCGCGATGTCTGCGGGTGAGACGCCGTCGATTCTCGCGACAAACCGCGGAAAGTGCGTCATCGTGAGCCATTTCGAAGTCACTCCATAGCGCTCTTGGGAGTTGCAGGTCGCTTTCAAGGGAAGGCATGGCAGTTGATCGCCGTCGGACAAGCTGGCGCTGGTCCCGGATGGAACGAAAAATCGCTGGTGAGCGCGGCACGACGTCGGCTGGTGACGTCGGCTTGCGGGGCGCCGCGCCGGGCGGCTATTCCGGATTGCGGGAGAAGGCGACGATACAGACATCGTCTTCTTGCTCTTTCTTGCCGGAAAAGGCGGTCATTTCGCGGAGCAGACGCTCGCCAGCGTTGATGGCGTTGGTGCCGTTTGCCAGGACAGCGGCGACGCGATCGATTCCGTACCGTTGGCCCTTGGCATTGGGTGCTTCGCTGACGCCGTCGGTGTAAAGAAGCACAATATCGCCGGGGTCTAATTGTACGGTATCTTCGCGATACGTGATCGAACCGTCGATTCCCAGGGGAGGGCACGACGAGTCGGGGCAGAGTGGTTCAATTTCGCCCGTCTTTGCACGGCGGCACAGCGGGGGCATATGGCCGGCGTTGACAATGGTCAGTTCGTGTCGTTGAAAGTCGAGCACACAAAGGGCGAATGTAATAAAGTAAGTGAAGGATGTCTTGCACAATTCGCGGTTGAGTCGGTCAATCGCTTCGCTGGGAATGATGTCGGTTACCAACGAATACCTGGCTTCCGAACAGAGTCGCGCCATCAGCAGGGCGGCGGGGACGCCGTGGCCCGCCACATCGCCGACGGCGATCGCCAGGCGCCCGTCGGGCAGTGCGGTGTAGCCGAAGTAGTCACCACCAACCTGTTCGGTTGGGTCGTAGAAATCGAAGACCTGATAGCCTTCAATCGACGGACGTTCCTGCGGAAGGAAGTGCGACTGAACCTGGCGGGCCGTATCCATATCCAGTTCCCGTCGCGCGAATTCCATTTGCGTTTCATGCAAGCGAACGTGGTCCACGGCCTGGCCGACGAGATTGGCGATGTTGACCAGGACATCCAGGTCGTCGGCCGTAAACTGTGCGGCCGGGTCCTGAGCGTCAAGATGAATCATGCCATAGGGTTCCTGCGAGGAGCCGACCAGCGGCGCGCAGAGCACGGAGTGCATCTTCAGGTCCATTACCGAATCGCTGGCGGAGAATCGTTCGTCCGCGCCCGCGTCGGTACTGAGCACTGCCTTGGCTTCGGACATGACCGACTCGGAAATGGTCCGGCTGATTGGCGGCGGATTGTCCGACTTGTCGAAGTCCGGTTTGGCGGCGAAGGGGCGGAGTCTCCCGTTGCTGGGATCGACTAACAAGATGCAACCGCGGCTTGCCTCGGGGAGGATCTGAAAAATGTTTTCCAGCACGTTGGGGAGGATTTCTTCGAGGTTGAGCGATACTCCTAGCGCGCGGGTGATTTCGAGCAGCGCCCGCCACTTGGGGGCGTTCTGGCTATCCTGCTTGATGTTGGCCGCCTGCAGCACGTCCAATGACGTGATGATCGTCGAAGGACGATCGCCCTCCTTGCCGTTCTCCGCAGCGGAACAACGAAAGACGATGCGAATCTGGCTCAGCAGGATCTCGTCCCCGTTTCGCAACGGTGCCGCACGGCGAACGGTTTCCCCGTTGACGCGCGTACCGTGCTGACTGTCCATGTCATCGACGACATAGAAGTCACCGTCCTGGCGAATCCGCGCGTGCCGGCGCGAAACCGTCGAGTCATGCAAGACGATCTGGCATTCCGGGTGCCTGCCGATCATCGTTTCACGGAATTTCAGATCGTACGTGACACCCGTGTCGACTCCAGAGACAATTTCTATTGATGCCATAGGGCGGCCAATTCGTCGGCGGTCTATCGATGCGTTCCACGCATGGTCACTGTCGCGCGTATACCAGTCATTCGTCAGTGGAGACGCACGAGCCGCCTACGCGCTGCTGGAGACGGTCGAAGTGATTCGATTAACGGCGTTGAGGATCGCCATCACCGTCGCTTCCACCGTATCCGTCGACACGCCGCGTCCGCGAAACGTCTTCCCTTCATTTTCGACTTGCAGCGTCACTTCGCCCAGGGCATCGTGCCCTAACGTGGCACTGCGAACCTGGTAATCTTTGCAGCGAAGCGTCAGCCCGGTAATTTTTTCGATTGCCAGGAAGGCGGCGTCAATTGGACCGTCGCCATCGGACAACTCTTCCGTTAATTCTCGTTCGCCGTGCCGCAGCGTCAGTTTAACGCATGGTTTCGATCGGCTGCTGGACGTTGCCTCAAACGACACCAGTGACCATTCTTCGTTCGTAACGTCGCGCAATTGCTTGGCAATCAGTGCGACAATGTCCCCATCATAGATTTCCTTTTTCTTATCCGCCAGCGTTTTAAATTCGTCAAAGACAATTTGCAATTGTTCTCCGGTCAGCCGGTAGCCCAACTGCTTGGCCCTGTCCGCCAGAGCGGCGCGGCCGCTGTGTTTGCCTAATACCAGGTCGGTCTTGGTGAATCCGACGTCCTCCGGACGCATGATTTCGTAGGTTGTTCGTTCTTTCAGCATTCCGTCCTGGTGAATGCCGGCTTCATGAGCGAAGGCGTTGCGGCCCACGATGGCCTTATTGCGTTGCACGCGCATGCCGGTAATTGTCGAGACCAGTCGGCTGATGGGGACCAGCCTGGGGGTATTGATTCTGGTTTCGCACGCGTAAGCGTCCGATCGGGTCTTCATCGCCATGACGACTTCTTCCAGCGAGCAGTTTCCTGCGCGTTCGCCCAACCCGTTCACGGTGCATTCAATCTGGCCAGCGCCATGCTCCACCGCGGCCAGACTGTTGGCGACAGCCAGCCCCAGGTCATTGTGGCAATGGACGCTGATAATAGCCTTTTCGATGTTTGGGACGCGATCCCGCAGTACGGCGATGGTCTCGCCCATTTGGGCGGGCGTCGCATAACCGACCGTGTCGGGGATATTGACGGTGGTTGCCCCCGCCTCGATCGCGGCCTCAACGACCTGGCACAGAAAGTCGTGTTCGGTACGGGCCGCGTC
>JAUIHJ010000580.1 GCA_030432015.1 bacterium | reverse complement strand
AATCGAAATCGCGTCCTGCGGATCATTGTCGCAGTGCCAGATCAGCAGTGGCGATTCAAATGGTTCTGCGTCTCGCTTGCCATTTTTGTCGTGGGTCTCGTGCTGGTCGATCCCAATGTGACGTCCATTCACCGCTACTACAGTCGCGAATTGTCTCGCGCTTACATCGAGCCGGTTGACGGGATGGGACGCGAGATTCCGATGTGCCTGCTCGATACGGTCTCCAAAGGCGCACCGTACCTGTTGGTCAATGCCACCGTCAATCTATACGGTCGCCGCGAATCGAATCTCGAACCTCGCGATATCTTCGTCTTTTCACGGAAGTTTTGCGGATCGCCCAGCACGCGTTTCTGCCCGTCGCGCCAGTATCTCGGTGGCACCTTTGATCTCGCCAATGCGATGGCGATTTCAGGTGGAGCCGTGACCACCAGTTCGGTGAGTAATCCACTGGTTGCGGTGATGATGTTTGTCTTGAACTTCCGGCTCGGACAATGGTTGCCCAACCCGCGGGAGCAAAGCGCGTTTTCCCGGCCTGCGTTGTGGCAGGTCGTCGTCGATCTGTTTCGCGAGACGAAGAACCACAGTTTTTGCTTTGTTTCTGACGGTGGTCATTACGAGAACCTTGGGGCCACGGCATTACTGGATCGAAAATGTAAGGTCATCGTAATTTCTGACGCAGGACAGGATGGCCATCATGTCTTTGCGGACTTCGTGAAGCTTTATCGCAATCTACGAACGCGCAGCGGTGTGCAATTCTTTGACCTGGAGACGGGCGGGCCGCTTCGGTTAGACCAACTGATGTTGCGAGATCCCGCAGACGATACCCATCGGCGCGGCCAGCAGACGGAAAAACACTTTATCCCGATGGGAATCCGTTACCAGGATGGATCGCTCGGATTGTTGGTCTACGTCAAACCGTCCTTTGACGGCGATGAAGAGGTGGACTTGGAATCCTACCGGGCGAGTAATCCTGAGTTTCCACACCAGCCTACAAGCGATCAAATGTACGACGAGATCCAGTTCGAATCGTACCGGCAGTTAGGTTTTCACATTGGGTCCAAACTGTGCGGTGGCAGCGTGGCCCTCTGGGACGCCGATGCCGAGGTCCGGATCAGCCTGTTGGCCCAGGTCCTCGCAGGCACAGACTGGGAGCAGATCGAACGGGCTGCGTCCCGCAGCCGAGATGCCAGAGATCGCCCCCAGCCGACAACCGCGGACGACGGCGAAAAGAAGGTTGAAGTCGCCAAGGATGCCAAGTCACTACTCGATCAATTCCGCCAGGGCGACGCGCAGATTCGCGTCCTGGCGCTCAAGGAGTTGGTGTCGCTTCAGGACGACGCCGAAGTGGCATTGCCGGAATTGATCGCCGACCTGCGGAAGGCGGTCAAACACCAGTCCATGCCCGCTTCGGCCGACCGCGCCCAATTGGCCTGGGCGATTGGGACCTTCGGCCCCCAGGCCCGCGCCGCTGCGCGACCGTTGATCACCTGGCTTGGCGACCCAAGTCCGGAGGTCCGCGCCGCCTCTGCGGAAGCGTTGGGTGAAATTGGCGTCACCACGCAGGTCGCGCAAAAGGCGCTTCAAGAAGCAACCCGAGACGACGTCGAAATCGTCCGTGAGGCGGCCGAAGCGGCGCTGCGATTACTGAAGGTGAAGTCGTCCAGCGAAACCAGGTAACGTCGCGAGAGGGGACCAACTGCCCCCGTCTGAACCCTATCAGCCAAGCACGCGGCTCTCGATTTCTTCCACAGGCTTTCCCGGCTCCACGCCCCCATGGACCTGCACGGCCGGGATCGCATCCGCCAATTCGGACGCACCCTCGGTCGTGACGCGCGAACCATTCGCGTACACCTCCTTCAACCGCGTTAAATGACGGAGGTAACGGAGTCCGGCATCGCTGACCTGGGTCTCCCCGACGTGCAAAACCTCGAGTTCCGTCAACGATTCCAGCTTGGCGATCCCGGCGTCGCTGACTTCGGTTCGCGCCAGGGAGATGGAATTGAGTTGACGAAGTCCGGCGACGGTCTCCATTCCTGCATCCGTCACTCTGGTTCCGGTCAACCATAGTTCGTGCAGTTCATGCTGATCTCGGAAGCAGGCAAGTCCCTGATCACCGATTTGCGTCCCACTGAGATTGGCCATTTGTAGTTGTGTGCATTCGAGGACCGGCAGCAGATCCTGGTCGGTCACGGCGGAGTCATGCAAGTCCAGAGCGATCAATTCGTAGCGATCATCCAGCGTGCCGTGTGCTCCGTAGTCGACAAGATGGGACAGGCCGTGCAGGGCCAATGGGTTGACGTCGATTTGCAAATCCGGGCGCGTCTGCCTGAGTTGCCGGACACCACCGCTGCTCACTGCGGTTGAGGTCAGAACGACGCGGCGTAGATTCTCGAACGCGGCGATTTCAACCAGGCCCGCATCGGTGACCTGGGTGCCGGTCAGGTTCAATTCGACGAGGCTCTCGATCGACGCCACGTACCGAAGTTGCTCGTCAGTGAAGTCCGTCCGAGACAGATTAAGAAGTTGCAACTGCGACAACTCGGCCAACCGTCCAAACTCTTCGCGACCAAGCGTGCGGGGCCACAGGTTGACCTGCGTGATCCGGCTCCAAGCGTCCCGTTGGCAGATAACGCCCTGCGCGGTGAGTTGATCGTAAGATGTCTGCGACTTGCGAAATGATGTCCACTGCAGCAACGCCGCCACGGCGAGGGCGAGCCCGCAAAGTGCCCCGATACGCATCGTACGGCTGGCACGCATGGATCGTGACTCCTTGGAGGAAACTACGCCTGCAGCAGTTGATGCAAGTGAAAATGGAACTTACCCAGCTTTCCGCCATAGTTGCCGGCGGTGATTGCAACGACCCCGTCGGTGGCAACGGCGTGGATGGCCGCCACCATCGCCTTGGCGACGGCAGGTTCGTCGACGCCATCGACGACAAGCTCGTAGGCGCACTGGACGCGTTTGTGCAGCTTTGATTCCACACGGCCTCGCAACGTTGGGCAATAGGCTTCGGCGGTCGAGGCGGGCAGTCCTTTGTAGCGTGATCCGACCTTGCTGCCACTGCGCGCGATTCCACCAGGGAAAGGTGCAATCACATCCGGCAGCGCGGCCACGGCGGCGACAGCGCGGCGGGCCGCGTCGAGGCCGCTGGTTTGGTCGATCGTCTGCATGATAATGTTGCCGCCACCGACGCCCTTGGCGACACCGACGGACTCCTCGACCAGAAACTCGCCGTCCATGACAGGGATTCGCCAGTACCGCCGCCCGGCCACAATCTTACTCTTCTGAAAGCCGTCGCCAAAGAATCGAATTCGCTTGCCCAGCGGAATCCGCTCATCCGCCACTGGCAGTCCGTCGTAGACCGCCGTCGACGGGCACGTCATGACGCATTGCCCGACACGATTGGAGACCGACTTGGTGAGCGCATCGGCGGAGAAACCGAATACGAGGACCGCAACGCCGGGTCGACCGTCGGGCGTTTCTTCCATGGACAGGGCGCGTTCCACCCCGGTCTCGGCGTCACACGAAATGACCGAAGAACTGTACCCGGTCAATTCACGAACCGCCGCATCCACCCAAAAATCGTCATGTGCCGTGATGATCAGGCGTGTGTATCGCATGCCGAACGCCTCGGCAAACGTATTCTCAATCAGGGTAGCGCCAATATTCAACGCGAGACTCCGCTGTTCGGTTCGGAGGGAACGGGACCGCAAGTCCAATATCCTATCTGGTTTGTCGCGTCGGCGCCAGCCCGGCCACCGGGACTTTGCCACGTTTCGTCAGGCTCGCGTCGCAACCCGTACGAGTTACTCGGCGACACCAAGTTTGACCGATAGGTTGACTTCCCGCCCGTCCCGGAATATCCGCAACACGACGCTATCATTCGGTTTCTTCCGTTCGACGACATCCAACAATTCATCGCCACTGGTAACCGGCTTGCCGTCGATGGCCAAAATAAGATCGGCATTGCTACGATCGAGAAAGGTGCGCTCGGTAATGAACGGACCGGTTTGCTTGCGTTCGGTCACCCACTTGAAACCGCGCAGGCCGGCTGCATCCGCCGGCCCATTCTTGACGACTTCAATCACCAGCAAGCCTCGATCGGTTTCATAAACGGACGAGATGCCGATCATCGGCCGGAGCACTCGCCCATTTTGAATCAGTTCCGGCACGACGCGCTTGATCGTGTTGATCGGGATGGCAAACCCCACGCCGGTATTCGCTTGCGTGTGGCTGGCGATGGCCGTGTTCATCCCAATCATCGTGGCTCGGCCATCGAGCAACGGGCCGCCCGAGTTTCCGGGATTCAGGGCGGCGTCGATCTGGATGACCGACGTGATATCATCACGCATGCGGCCGGTCCGCGACGGAAGCTTGCGATTCAAGCTGGAGAGTATCCCGACCGTTAAGGTACGTTCGAGCCCAAATGGATTGCCAATCGCCAAGGCTTTTTGGCCAACGCGCAAACCGGTCGAATCGCCGAAAGTGATTGGATACAGCGTTTCCGCGGGCGCCGCAATTCGTAACACGGCGATGTCGTTTGCCGGGTCGCGCCCGATCAGGCCGGCTTCATAGGATTCGCCGTTATACAGTGTGACATCCACCTTGCTGGCGCCTTCCACGACATGCCAGTTGGTCAAGATATGCCCTTTCTTGTCGAGTACCGAACCCGATCCTGTGCCGGCGGGGACGGTTTCGGTCCGCATGAACATTTCACGCGTTAACGTCTTGGTCGTGATGTGGACGACACTGCGATTGGCCGATTCATAGACCGAGATATTGACTTGCTCGTCAGGTGTGAATCGCCGCAGGTCATCGGCCGCGATCGTGCTTGCCCCACGAGGTCTGGTCCCTTCGTCGGCCAGGACCGCAGAGACCCTCCCGCCTGGCGTTGTTCGTATCGTCTCCTGCGCTGTCACGCTCGCGTGTGGCGATGGCTCGATCAGTGCGGCGACGAATATCGCACCCACAACCGCTGACAGCGTGCACGCAATCACGTATTTTCTCATCGATAAGTCCTCCGGAAAATCGAAGCCTCAACGGCCAAACATCCGCTATGTGCGCCGGTGTTCGCCGTTGGCAGTCACGATACGAAATTTGTCGCCCGACGACGAGATCACCCACACGCTTACGTCGCCGGCAACAGCCTTGGCAGCTCTGCGGTGTCGCGAAAAACGACACACGGAGCGTGGGAGATGTCATGAAACGTCTTCCGACATCGTTCGGCCGACATGGGGCGCGCGGCGAGGTCGCGAATATAGATACCGGCGACCTGCCCTGGATAGATGCGGGTCAAGGCGGCATAAAATTCCGGATCTTGCTCGCCAGAATCCCCGACCAGCAAGAACTTGCGCTGGGGATAGTGCTTCATGATCGCGTGCATGGAGGCCATTTTCCCACGGCGACGGATCAATGTCAGCCGGCGGAGCATATGCTGGTGCAGGCGAAACGAGCGTAAGTGAAATGTCCCGCCAGGAAACCCGGTCGCTTTCAGGAATTCTTCGAGCGGCGAGTACAACGGCCACGGACTGGACGAGACAAAATGG
>JAUIHJ010000579.1 GCA_030432015.1 bacterium | reverse complement strand
CGCCTCGTCGATCATCAGCTAATCTTGGTGATTGAAGATGACGGCCGGCCGTTCGATCCGCGCGAGGGCCAGGTACTGAATCCCCACCTGGAGCACACCGAGGACCCTGAAGATATCGAAGTGGGTGGACTTGGCTTGATGCTGGTCTTGGATATGGTCGACGTCATGAAATACGACCGCGTGGGCGACAAGAATCGCATCGAAGTCCGCATCCTGTTTGCCGATCGGGAAGAACCTGTCGAGACCGGCGAATCCGAGGTGAATTCAGATTGATGCCAGCTTAGCCGCGGCGTTCCAACATCAGGACCGATGTGTCGTCTTTGCGTCCGGTTCCCGCGGTGAATTCGTTGGATGCGTCGAACAGTCGCGCCAGTGCTTCTTCGAGAGGTAAATCGACGGATTCGGCCATCGTTCTGATGATGCCCTCGACGCCAAACTGATTCTCGTCGTCCCCTTCGGGAAACGCCTCTTCCAGTCCGTCGGTGTAGAGCAGCAACCGAAAGCTATCTGGGAGTTCGCACGTGTATGATTCGTACTCTTCGTCTTCATCGACGGCCAGCGGCATGCCACCAGCATCGTCTCCCGCCAGCGGTTCAATCGTGCCGGTTGCAAGGTTTTGCAGCAGGGGCGGCTGATGCCCGGCGGCGGACCATTGCAAGGTGTGCGAATCGGCACTCAAAACACCGTACAGCAGCGTGATGAAACCACCCTTTTCCGTGACAATAGACTGATCGCAGAGCCCCTTGTTGATCTCGTCGACAAAGTGCGCCGTATCCCGGTATTCGTGTCGGCGCATCATCCGGACCAGCGTGTGCATGGTCATGATCGACAGGCACGATTTCATGCCGTGTCCAGCGGCATCGCCGACCAGCAGCACGACGCGATCATCCGGTAGCGTAAGACGTCATAATAATCGCCCCCGGCTAACGTCACCGCCTTGCCGCCCAAGACACGGATTTGCGAGGGCTCGTACCGTCCACAGATTTGATAACCGGCCGGTGCCGCGAGGTCCTTCGGGATCACGGTCGCCTGGAGCTTGCGGACCGATTCGACCTCTTCGCGGAGTTTCTTGGCCAGCTCTTTTTCTCGCGCCGCATGCACCGCATCGAGCGTGCTTCGCATGATCGCCCGTAACATAAAAATATAGTCGCCACCGGCATCGCGGGTGACGTAGGCGCTCATCCCATTGGCCATGAACCGCACCACGTGAAAGACGTCTGCCGGCGGGCAGGCACCGACGATCGGCGCATCGGGATAACGTTCCGTGGCGAGCTCGAACAGTTCAAACCCCGCCTCCGGATCCGGCAGCCCGATGGTCATCAGGAGAATATCGAACGGGTCACCCGACTCGATGGCCGCCCGAAATTCCTCAGGCGTCGTGGTCATTGTCACGTCGTTACCGTCGACGTCCAGATACATCGAAATCAAGTCGGATTCTGTCTCGTTGTCCCAAACCGCCAGAATTTTCATCAATTACCCATCCGTGTCGACGTTGTCAGCCACGATCTTCGTCTCACCAGGTCCGGCCGCAACGACCGTGTTGGCGAGTGCTCTACAACATTAGCGGAGCGCTCAAGAGAATGCAACGAGCGCCCCAACGCGGCGGACCGGTGGTGGCTCTTGTTGTTTCCAGGCAGCGGACGTCGTGCGCCGGCACCCATTTGCTGTTCGCCGCGTGGAGTTCTCGGCAGCGGGTCAACGGCAACAGGATCCACCTCTGGTGCGCTGTCCGCGCGACGCGTTTGGACGGCCCTCCGACAGCACCGAACAGGGGGAGTTGTCGCATTGTCCGAGCTTGTCTCGCCTCCAGCAGCGCTGTATAAACCCGTGGTTCCAGGTCGACTTGGTGCAGCGTCCCGTTTGAATCTGGGGGGCAACATGGCACATCGCCACATCAAACTAAAGAAACCACGTGCCGGATCACGTCTTGACGCGCCGCGGCACTCGGGCCGGCGGCAAAAATCGCGCCCGCCCAATTTATAAGTTTGACAGAGCAGGCGTGCCCACCGCGTCGCTGGTTACAACGTTTCCCATAGGCTCAAACTCGAAAATTCAACACCGCTCGAACTTGCCATTACATGGAAGAATTTTCCATGTAATGGATACGCCGAGCGACTTCCCAGCGGAACGCCAAGTGGCGGGCCCGTGCCGAACTGCGGGACGCCGAATCGTGTCAGAGGCAAACAGCATAACCATCGTGATTCCCGCCTATTGTGAGGCGGAGGCCATCGGCGAAACACTTGCCGAGCTACAGTCGGTTGTAACCCAGTGCGGGATCACGGCGGATGTCATCGTCGTCGATGATGGATCAACGGATGGCACGGCTGAGATCGCTTCGAAGGCGAATGTTCGTGTCATCCGGCACAAGCGCCAGCGTGGCTACGGGGCGGCCCTGAAGACCGGGGTCCTCGCCGCGACGACCGAAATTGTCGCGATTACCGATGCCGATGGTACGTACCCGCTCGAATCACTGCCCGCGATGCTGGACGAATTGCAGACGGCCGATATGGTCGTCGGCTCGCGAACGGGAAAGAACGTCCAAATACCCCTGATTCGTCGTCCCGCCAAATGGTTCCTGAATCAGTTTGCCAACTATGTCTGTGGCAAGCGAATTCCCGACCTCAACAGCGGCTTTCGAGTTCTTCCACGCGATCTGGTGCTGGAGTATTTCCATATTCTTCCTGACGGATTCAGTTGGACGACGACGATCACGTTGGCGCTGATGTGTGACAATTACGCGATCAGCTATCAAACGATCGACTATCGACAGCGAAAAGGGAAGTCGAAGATCGTGCCGTGGGATGCGATGAATTTTGCGATGCTCATCGTTCGCATGGCGATTCTGTTTCGCCCGTTGCGGGTCATGCTGCCTCCGGCATTTCTCTGTTTCCTGTATGCGGTCACGAAAACGATTATCGACCTGGGAATCGTGGGTGACCCCATGGTATCCGCGTCGGCCGTCCTGATGATGAACACCGCCGTAAACATCGCCTTTATGGGTGCGATTGCCGAAGCGATTGCAACCCATGTCGGCCGCCGTCGGCCAGGGTCCATTGTCAGCTCGGGCGAGCGGGAATTGGCAACGTTACACGACGAACCTCAAGCAACCCTACCGCCACAGTGAGCCGGGCTGACGACGCGGCCCATCGTTGCCGTCGGACGTCCACAGGGATGCATTCGCGGTGACCCTATCTTGCGGGGAGACAGCGCACGATGTGCGGCATCTGTGGCATTTTCAATCTCGATCCGCACCTGTCCCCGCCTGACGGCAGCCTGCTCGATCGAATGACCGACGTGCTGACCCACCGTGGTCCAGATGATCGAGGAACGTGGCAGGCCCCGCGTATCGCGCTTGGACATCGGCGCCTGTCGGTCATTGACCTGTCCGATCGTGGCCGCCAGCCGATGAGCAACGAAGACGGTTCGGTGCAGATTGTCTTCAACGGCGAAATCTATAACTTCCACGAGCTCAAGCGTCGTTTTGCGCTGCACGAACGCGGCCACAACTTCCAATCCCGCACCGACACCGAGGTTCTTGTCCACCTGTACGAAGAACTCGGCCCGTCAATGGTCCAACACCTCAATGGCATGTTTGCCTACGCGATCTGGGATTCCAAGCGCCAGGAATTGCATTTGGCGCGCGACGCATACGGCGTGAAACCGCTCTTCTATCTTGAAGAGAACGGCCGATTTCTGTTTGCCTCCGAGATCAAGAGCTTGCTGGAGGACCATGGGATTTCTCGCGCCGTCAATCATCAGGCGCTGCACGATTTCCTGACATTCGACTACATCCCCGGATCGCAGACGGCATTTGCGGGGATTCTCGAAGTTCCGCCCGGGCATACCCTGTCGATCGACAGGGCGGGCGTCACGCAGATCGAACGTTTCGCCGAACTCTCGGCGGATGAAGATCATTCGCTTAGTGAAGCCACCGTCATCGAAGAGGCTGGCAGGTTGATGCAGCAGGCGGTGACGCGGCAGGCCGTTGCCGATCTGCCGGTCGGTGTGCTGTTGTCGGGCGGGATGGACTCGAGCGCCATTGTCGCCATGATGCACCAGCGCGCGGCCGGACCCTTGCACACCTTTTCGGTCGGTTTTGAAGCGGCCAGCTTCAATGAACTGCCACACGCTCGGATAGTGGCGGAACAGTTCGGCACGCAACATCATGAAGTCGTCGTGACGGCCGATATGGTTCGCGAGATGCTGTGCACGAGCCTTGAATTCATCGATGAACCTTATGCCGACGGCTCGGCGATTCCGACGTACTTCCTGTGCCAACTCGCCAGACAGCACGTCGGGGTTGTCATGTCCGGCGAGGGGGGCGATGAAGTCTTCTCGGGTTATGAAACGCACGCGGCCTACAAGGTCGCGAAGTGGGGTCGCCGTGTGCCGCACTGGATTCGAAATGGCATCCTCCGACCGCTCGTCAACCGTCTGCCGGTCTCCAATAGAAAGCTCAGTCTTGAATTCAAGCTGAAGCGATTCTTGGGTGGACTTGACCTCCCGTATGACGAGGCGCACCTCTGGTGGCGGATCGTAATGACCGAAGCGGAGAAACTTGAACTCTATCACCCGGATCTTCGAGACCGCCTCGACATTCAATCTCCGCAGCGACATTTCACCGAAGTGCTCGATCGGACGTTTGCCCAAGACGGTCTGAACCGTCTGCTGCATGTTGACGCTTCGGTGTTTTTACCCGACGATCTGATGGTGAAGAACGATCGGATGAGCATGGCGCATTCGCTCGAAGCGAGGGTCCCTTTCACCGATCCCGACCTGACTCGATTCATGGCCCGCGTCCCGGCTCGCATCAAGTTGCCCCGCCTCCGCAAGAAGCATGTCATGCGCCGAGCGCTCGCCGGCGTCTTGCCGCGGCAGATTTTGAATAAGAAAAAGGTCGGACTCGAAATGCCATACTCAGCTTGGCTCAAGCACGAACTATTCGACCTCTTGATGGACTACTGTGACCCCGCGCGGTTGGCACGTGTCGGACTGTTTCGCGCCGAAGCCGTTCGCCACATGATCGCCGAACACCAGGGCAACCGGCGTGACCATGGTCGAGCGTTGTGGGGGCTCCTCAGCATCCTGATCTGGCATGAGAGGTTCTTCGAATCGTGAGCCGATGCAGGATTGCCATCTTGGGAGCGGGACCGGCGGGTGTCGGTGCGGCATTTCGCTTGGCCGAGCAGGATCTGGCAGCCGTGACCGTGCTGGAGCGGAATTCGGGGGTCGGCGGCTTGGCGAGCAGTTTTACCTTGGCCGGGGTCAATGTCGATTTCGGCAGCCATCGCCTGCATCCGGCCTGCGACGCGAGAGTCATGAGCGACTTGCGGCGTTTGCTTGGCGAGGACCTGTTGGACCGTCCGCGTCATGGTCGTATCCGCTTGCGTGGTCGGTGGATTCACTTTCCGCTGAAGCCGGTTGACTTGATGGTCTCGCTACCACCCGCGTTTGCGTTGGGGGTGGCCGCGGATGCCGGTCGCAAGTTGCTTCCCCGTGTCGGCGCGCCGCCGGCGCCCGAGACGTTTGGGTCGGTGCTCCAGCAGGGCCTCG
>JAUIHJ010000578.1 GCA_030432015.1 bacterium | reverse complement strand
GGGGTGATCCTCCGTCAACACCTCCTGCCATCCGGGTGCACGATGCTCCCCCCGCCAACGCCCGTGAGACATTGCCGCACCGGTTGAAGCTTGACATCGAATTCAACCTTGCCGTACGCTCGTTAAACGATGCGCCAATACCCCGCGCGGTTCCCCACGACCCTTCCACATCGCGCTCCGATCAAGCACCGCTCACCGTCGCCCGCAGTCGCGGAGTCGCCCCATGGCACGTTCGATCGAGCCAGGAATGCAACATGTCCCAACGCTTCTATGTCGATACACCCATCCGCGGCGACGTGGCCGAACTCCATGCGACCGAGGCGCAGCATGCGACGAAGGTGATGCGGTGCCGTGTCGGAGACGAGGTCATTTTGTTCGATAACAGCGGCGCCGAGTTTCCCGCTCAGATCACGCGTGTGGAACGCTCGATTGTGCATTTGCACGTCGTCGAGCGTCGAGCGATCGATCGGGAACTCAGCTGCGCACTGACGATCGGCGTCGCACTTCCCAAAGGCGATCGGCAACGCTGGCTGATCGAAAAGTCAGTCGAACTAGGCGTTGCCACGGTCGTTCCCCTGCTCACGGAACGGGGGGTGGCGCAGCCCGGCAGCAAGGCGCTCGACCGCTTACGGCGCACCGTCGTGGAAGCTTCCAAGCAGTGCGGTCGCAATCGTTTGATGCAGATCGCCGACCCCATGTCGATGGCTGACTTTTGCGATTCGAAACCGGGGGCCAGCCACAAGTTCCTGGCGACGCCAGCAGGTCACGCCTGGGGCCAAACGCTGACTGGAGCAACTGAAATCGCCGTCTGCATTGGCCCCGAAGGGGGCTTCACAACCGACGAGGAACAACTCGCGGTCGCACAGCTTTGGCAACCGATTGGATTGGGACGGCGAATCTTGAGGATCGAAACCGCTGCGGTCGCCGTTGCTTCGGCCGTGGCGATCATGACCGAATCATAATCGCTCAATTGGCGCCGCCCGCCGACGGAGTTGAAGCCTCAGCCTCTTCAACTTCGGCAGCGACGACGTTTTTCTCGATCGTGCCGAACAGGTGACCGCCGACGTTACCATGGCTCCACGTGCCGGCGTATTTGTTGCGGTAGATCACGACCCGGGCACTAAACGTCCCCAGACCGGGGACCGTGAAGTCGGTCAGCGTGATCACCGGCGTCGTGCCTGCCCACTGGACGTCCAGGGGCAACGGAACTTGCACGTCGTTCTCCCCATACTTGATCCGAGTGGTGAACAACCAAGCGTCGCCAGTCGGTAGTTTCTTGACGCCCTTGATGGTGTACTCTTCTTTTCGTAACGGGCCGTCTTTGCCCAGAATCGTGAAATGTCCGACCAGCTTCACGTCGGCCAGCGTTTCTTCAAATTGCTGGAAGCGTTTAGCCTGGTCGGCGTTTGCCGCAGCGTCGGGTTCTGACGCCGCTTTTGCCGGGCTGGCGGACTTCGCGGCTGCACCTTGCTCGTCACCCCAGGCGGTCGCCGCGAACGTCAACGACAACGTCATCATCATCGCTACGATTTGAAATCTCATCATGTGCTCCTTGTCGTGGCCAGCCGATCGATGATCCCGTTCCCCGGCCCGTTATCGTATGCACCGCGTCGTATCGTGGCAACCAAGTCGCTAACTGACAAGCATCGGCTGACAAACATCGGGCGATGGCTACAGGCTGCGCAAGTACTGCACCGCGTGCCCGATCTCCGTGACCGGGTCTGCGGCGTGCTCACGTTCGACGGTAAAGTATCCTCGGTACCCGTGCTCTTCGAGGGCCCCGATCAATTCCACAAAATCGACCGACCCTCGCCCCAACGGCGTCTCCAGCCCCCGCCCCTGGGCAAGGTCGCGAACGGCATCC
Source organism: bacterium (assembly GCA_030432015.1). GTDB lineage: Bacteria > Planctomycetota > Planctomycetia > Pirellulales > Pirellulaceae > ARS98. The sequence goes on along the minus strand of JAUIHJ010000578.1, from coordinate 3,699 downwards.
TTGGCATGGACATGGGCCACATGCGGTCCCACGCTACCAATCGCTTCGTGCGCGGAGAAGCCGTTGATAATCAGGTTGCCGGGATCAAACGCGACCGACAGCGCTCCCAGCGGCAACGCGTCGATCAACCTTACCAAGTCGGCTCCATCTTCGGTGCCGGTCTCCGCCGCCAGAGAAGCCCCGACTCGTTGACCGTGCCTGCCCAGATCCGTCAGCACCTCCATCAGCGTCTGCCATTGTGGACTGTCTTCGGACTCCGGGACGCGGCCAATCTGATTGACGACCACCGAACACCCCAGATCGTAGGCGAACTGCATGACTTCCTTGGTGGCTTCGACCCGTCGATCAAGGTCCTGCAGATTGTCGTAACCGCGACGCGTGGGAAAGCCCAGCGCACAAATCTTCAAATTGTTGTCATCCAACGTCTTGCGGATTTGCCGGATGCCGGTCCGAGTGTACTCGCTGGGCTTCAGTTGAAAGCGGGCATCGATTTCGACGGCATCCGCACCCAACTTGGCCGCAGTGAGCAAAGCCTTCTTGAACGGCAGACGCAGATTGGCAAGTTGGATTCCGACGCGTAACTGAGGCACGTTGTGGGGTCCCTTCGATGGAAGTGAAGACAATCCACGATGAGAATCGCGATTTCAACGCCCCTTATTCTAGCCGCCACGGCCGCGGCGCAAACGGACCCACTGGCGAAAGCGTCGGTCAGCAAGCGGGGCTTTCGCCGCCCGGCAACAACTGCGACGTCGAGTGGGACACGATCGCCCACACGATGCGACGCCGGCGGGCGCTGCCAGGCGCGATCCACTGGAGCTGCCCGTTCCCGAGTGCTAAATTGACATCCGCTCGGCCTGTTGCTCGCCCCCCCCGCTCCAGGATGCCCCCATGTTGCTGCACGATGTATGCCGGTTTCTGGACGCCTTCGCACCGCCGTATTTGGCAGAGGATTGGGATAATGTCGGCCTGCTGGTGGGCAACCCGACGCGCCCAGTTCGCAAGATCATGACCTGTTTGACCATCACCCCGGGCAGCGCAGCCGAGGCGGTGCGTGAACAGGCAGACTTGATCGTCACGCATCATCCGCTCCCCTTTCGGCCGCTCAAGCGCTTGACCACGGAGACCGTCCCGGGCCGATTGTTACTGCAACTGATCGAGGCATCCATTGCCATCCATAGCCCGCACACCGCGTTCGATTCGGCGGCGGCCGGGATTAACCAGCGGCTCGCCGAAGGGATTGGCCTCCGTAACATCGGTCCGCTTGTCCCCTGCACCGAGGCGGGACCACCCTCCGCAGCTGATGAGCTTGGTGCAGGACGATACGGCCAACTGGCGAAGTCGCAGCCCCTAGCCGAGATTGCGGAGGCCCTGAAGATGCAGCTGAAGGTGGCTGGCCTCCATCGCGTGGGCCCGGCCCAGCAGCCGGTGCACCAGATCGGGGTCGCCTGCGGGGCCGCGGGAGAGTTTCTGGGTGCGGCGCGCGAACGCGGTTGCGATCTCCTGATCACCGGTGAAACGACCTTTCACACCTGCCTGGAGGCCGAGGCAACCGGTGTCGCCCTGCTCCTGCCAGGGCATTATGCGAGTGAACGGTTCGCGGTCGAGCAGTTGGCCGAAGTCCTCGGGACCGAATTCGCAGAATTAGAAATCTGGGCCAGTCAGGACGAGCAAGATCCGCTGCAATGGGTCTGAATCGCCTCGTGTAACAAGGGGGGTCCTGCGAAATCACACCCCAATCGTTTACAATCCGTCCATGCATACACTCCTATTCGACATTGATGGCACGCTGATCAACACCGGCGGTGCGGGCGGTGCGGCGTTAACGGCCTGTTTCTGCGACGAATTCGAAATCGCAGAACCGGCTAGCGTGGCCTTTAGCGGGCGAACGGATCGGGCCATCGCGACAAACCTGTTCGAAGTACACGACATCGAAGATTCGGACGAAAACTGGCACCGCTTGCGGTCCGGTTACTTGGCGCGATTGAGCGACGAACTCCCCGCACGATCTGGACACGTTCTGCCGGGCGTGAAGGAGTTGCTGGAACGCGTGCGGCGCATCGAGCACGTCGCGGTCGGACTGTTAACAGGCAACATCCTGACCGGCGCCCAGATGAAGCTGGACCACTACGGTCTGTTTTCGCATTTCGCCTTTGGCGGTTACGGCGACGTGCACCGCAACCGCGACGATGTCGCCCGGGCGGCGGTCGAAGCCGCGCGCACCCATCTGGGCGACCAATTTCGAGAAGATCAGGTATGGGTCATCGGCGATACGCCACACGACATTACCTGTGCACGAGCCATCAGTGCCCGCGTCCTGGCCGTGGCCACGGGAATCCACCCGAGTGAAGAATTGGCGGCCGCCCTGCCCGACGAAGTGCGTGAAGATCTATCGGAAACCGATCAGATTCATCGACTGCTGCTGGGTAACTGACTGGGCAGCGGCCACCCACAGATCTCCATGTGTTAGGAAGCGCGCCATGGGCAAGTTGATCAAGTCTCTCCCCAAGCTGAGCGTTCTGCTCGTTTTCTTACCCGTCGCCATCGTCCTGCAAGTGATCGGCATTGACGGGCTGCCACTCTTCCTGGTCTCGGGCCTGGGGATCCTGGGGACGGTCACGTTAATCGGGAAGGCAACCGAAGAGGTGGCCGTTTACACTGGTCCGCTCTGGGGCGGCCTGTTAAATGCGACGTTTGGCAACGTGACCGAATTGATCATCGCGATGGTGGCGCTGACCAAGGGGCCTGCGATGTATCCCATCGTGTTGGGATCGATTGTCGGTTCCATTCTTGGAAACCTTCTCTTGGTGCTCGGCGGAGCGATGCTCTACGGCGGAATGAAATTTCAGGTCCAGCGAATTTCGAAAACCGGCGCCAACGTCAATGTCGGCATGCTCTGGGTTGTGCTCATTACACTGATGGTCCCCAGCCTGGTCCACATTGCCTACCACGTTAATCCGGACGCCTTTCCAGAACTGACCCACGCCTCCGCCGACATCCTGGTCGAACAGGTTTCTCTGGTGGCAGCCGTCATTTTGCTCTCGCTGTACGGCTTGAGCTTGCTCTTTTCCCTCCGCACACATCGTTTCTTGCTGATGCCCGATGCCGACCACGATGAACAGGCCGAGTGGTCGGTGAAGACCTCAGTGATCATGCTCTTGACGGCGACGTTAATGGTGGCCTACCTGAGCGAAGCATTCGTCAGTTCGATTGAAACCCTCAAAGAATCAGGAACGATTGCGATGAGCGAGATGTTCATCGGTGTGATCGTGGTGGCAGTCGTTGGCAACGCCGCGGAAGGCATGGTGGCCGTCTGGGTAGCCCGCGAAGACAAGATGGAACTCTCCTTTCAGATCGCCATGGGATCCTGCTTGCAGGTTGCCCTGATGGTCGCGCCGGTTCTGGTGCTGACGTCCTATTTCATGGGCGACCTGATGACCTTGGCGTTCGATCCGTTCATGCTAATGTCCCTGACCGCGGCGACGGTGATCGCGTCAACGGCGCTGGCCGACGGCGAGTCGAATTGGCTGGAAGGCGCCATGTTCCTGGCCGTTTACATCTTCTTCGCGCTGGTCTTCTGGTTTCATCCGTGATTTGCCGACGCTCCTGAATTAAGCTGGAGGCGAGGAAGTCGCGTCTGAAGCGGCCGACAGGGCCACAGAACGGAATCCCGCAATCCGCGAAAACGTCTCCAGGAGAGCT
>JAUIHJ010000577.1 GCA_030432015.1 bacterium | reverse complement strand
TTGCTCGGGCCGCGACCGCCCTTCCCTGCCCGCGATGGTGCCGGCGTTGGTGGGCGGCTTGGCACTGGCATTGCCTGGACTGCTACCGGCGCTGGCGCTGACCTGGGGGGTCGACCATACGATTCTCGCCGAAGCGAATGACCTGTACGTGCATCGCCGGCTGTCGCACCATCTGGTTTTCCACAAGATCCTGATGCAACCCCTGGTGCTCGATTTCGAATACCTTGGTTTGCCCACGGCGAGGCTCGAATTGACTCACCTGTTTTTTCTCCGTCACCTGGCGCTCGTTGCCGGTTGGGCGACGCTGTGTTGGCAACTGCGTTGGGGAGGGGCGCGACGAGTCCATCTGTTTGTCGGGGGTGCCGTCGTGATCGCTTGCGGAGGGATCCTGATCGATCAAGTGACGTTGGCCCATCCGGAGCGTTCCGCCGGCCTGTTGCGTTACTATTGGTTCCGCCTTTCGGACGCTGTCGTTCCCCTGGGACTGACGTTGGCCGCAGGCCAGATGCTTCACGTCGAGTGGTGCCAACGCGCGCGCCGTGGGTGGCTGATCGCGACCGTGGCGTTGATCTGCCTATTCGTCACCGACGCAGTGGCCAGGCGGGCGGCCGATCCACGTCCTGATGCGGTCATTCAAGCAGGGCCGGCGGACATTGACCGAACGCAAGGATTTGCGGACTGGACCGCCGCCTGCCGATGGATCAATGCGCACACCGCCGCGGACGAGAATGTGTTGACGCCGCGCGGCCAGCAGACATTCAAGTGGTACGCCCAGCGCGGCGAAGTCGTCAATTGGAAAGACATCCCACAGGATGCCAAGGGGATCATCGAATGGTGGCGACGGCACAACGACGTTTATCCGCCGACCGTTCGCGCGAACGGCTTGGTGGCGCACGACCTGGCAACGTTGCGCGCACTCGGCGACCGCTACCAATTTCAATACATCATCATCGATCGTGGAAAATCACTGCGGCCTCTGCCGCTTCCGCGCGTCTTTCCAACACAGACCGATCGACAAGCCAAGTATGAAATCTATCGGATTCCAGCCGCGACCGCACGTCCGGAGTGAAGCCAGTTCGAGCGAGTCATTGCTGGCGGCAGCCGGAACGCTACGCCGGAAGGGTGGCGGTGCCCCCGCGATGCACGCGATCGACAAAGACACGGCGTCGTCAATCACGATGTTGCGTTCACCTGAAGTTACGCACTCGTGATGTAGCGCGCACCAACCGTTACGCGCACCTGATGCTGCGCTCACGAGCCGCGCAGCGGCGGCACGTGCTTGGCAGCGCGCTTCGTAAGACTGGCAATGCACCGGGCATGGTTACGTGGCTGCGGAGGAATCAAACAACTGTTCGCTGCCTGCGGTCTTGGCGATCACCACAATTCCGTTTTTCGTGACCGTGAAGCCACGGGAACGATCTTCCTCGGCATCGAAGCCGATCTGCGTCCCGGGCGGAATGTGAACCCCTTTGTCGATAATCGCCCGGCGAACCTTGGCGTGTCGACCCACATGGACCCCCTCGAACAAGATGGAGTCTTGCACGCTGGCGTAACTGTTGACGCGGCAACCGGCACCGACAACCGAGCCTGTCACTTGCCCGCCGGAGATCACCGAACCGGCACAGACGATGCTATCCATGGCGGTACCACAGCGACCACCCGGCTCGCGCTCCGCGAAGACAAACTTCGCAGGCGGAAGATTCGGCCGGAAGGTGCGAATCGGCCAAGACTGATCGTAAACGTTCAGCAGCGGATCGACGGCAACGAGGTCCATATTGGCGTCGTAATAGGCATCCAACGCACCAACGTCGCGCCAGTAAGCCTCATTCTTGTGGTTCTCGTCGAGAAACGGAAACGCAAAGACGCGCCGCGAATCGATCAGTGACGGAATGATGTCATGTCCGAAGTCGTGTCCGGCGTCAACTTGCGCTGCATTCTTACAAAGTTGATCGTAGAGGAAATGCGCGGAGAAGACGTAGATCCCCATCGAGGCACGACAAAATCCGGGCTTCCCCGGAATCGTTTTTGGCTCGGCCGGCTTCTCTTCAAAACCGACAATTCGAAAATCGGATTCGGCCTCCATGACGCCAAACTGGCCGGCCGCTTGCGCTACAGGCGCCTGTAAAGCCGCGACGGTCACGTCCGCATTGTTTTCCTTGTGAAACTCGACCATCTTGTCGTAGTTCATCTTGTAGACATGGTCGCCAGCCAGAATGACGACGTACTCGGGGTCAGATTTCTCGATGGCATAAATGTTCTGATAGACGGCATCGGCGGTACCCCGATACCAGTGTTCGTCAATGCGTTGCTCGGGCGGAACAATTTCAATGAATTCGCCCATCTCCCAATTGCATGAGTTGCGCCAACCCATGTTCACGTGCCGCTGCAAACTCATCGCTTTGTACTGTGTCAGCACGAGGACCCGCCGGAGGCCGCTATTGAGACAGTTCGAGAGCGCAAAGTCGATAATGCGATAGCCGCCACCAAACGGCACGGCGGGTTTTGCCCGATCCAGCGTGAGAGGCTCCAGCCGCGATCCCTTGCCGCCGGCCAAAATTACTGTGAGTACCCGCTCCATCGATTCGACCTCCCTCGCACAATCATGATGCCATCCAGGCTGCGACCCTGTCCAACTATAGTGTCGCTAGTTTTGGAATTGTGTCTAGCTCAGCCTACGGAATTCGGTCGCTCGAATTGGACGCCTACATCAACCTGTTGAAAGCCCAGGTTCATGCAGACCGTGACAAGTTCGTCGTCACCTTCGTCGACCTGGACTTCCACCAGCGTCACGCCAAAGGACTGAAGTTCGCGGATGGTCTCGCCGAGCAGGAAGGTTGCCAAAATCGCGCGCTGTGCATTTTCGCTCACCTTAAGGTCAAGCATCCCCATGGCGTGAACACCCCAACTGCTCGCCAACGGTTCAATGTCCCAGTAGCTGACTTGGCCAAGCTGTTCGTCGCCCCGACGATTAACAAGTTCAAATCGGACCTGATCAATCTGCCCCAGCGACGACGCTTCCCACCAGTTTGCCGCCACGGCATCACCGGCGCGCTGCAATTGGCATTGCCGCCGCAATTGCATGATCTCTCGATTGACAACCGGACGATAACCGGCCAGGTCGCGATGAAGCACGAGCGTTTTTTCTCGTTCGACAAAACCAGCCTCGCGAAAGATGCGACCCTGCTGTGCGTCGGTCTGCATGACGCCGCACAACCGGCAACCGCCATAGAGACCAAAGTAATAGGCCGCCATCGAGTCGCATCCGCCGCCGTATAGTCGCTGCGCGCCGCGCGCGACCAGATACTGCTCGCTTTCGGCGAGCAACGCCTGTCCAATCGCCAACCGATGTTCGCCCGGTGCAACCATCAGCAAACAACTTGCTCCACGACCGTGGTCCAATCCGTTGCCGTCCGCAGCGACCGCAAATCCCGCGTGCACGAAACCGATCGGCTTACCGTCCTGTTCCGCAATGATCAAACCGTCGCGGTCGAAGTATGGTTTGGCGAGCACCATTTGGTCGAGCACCGCCGGGGTCATCGGCTGCATCAGGCCGCGTTGGGGCGACTGCGCGCACCAGATCTCAGAGATAGCCGGGGGATCACAGTTGAGAAATGGGCGGTATCGGATCATGCGTCCATATCCACGAAGATCTCGTCTTGCTCGACCTTGACGGGCAAGGAGGCATGTCGCAGCGACGTCGACGCTTGATGCTGTCCGTCGCGGACGTCGAATTGCCAGCCGTGCCAGGGGCAGGTCACGATACACCCCGCCAGTGTTCCCTTACCCAACGGTCCACCCTGATGCGGGCAGACGCCATCGAGAGCAAAGAACTGGCCGTCGACATTAAAAAGTGCAACGATCCGGTCCTCCACGACCAACTCACGGGTATCGCCCGGCGGGAGTTCGAGAGTCGTTGCTACGCGGATCCAATGAGGCATTGCCAGCTACTTCCCGAGGACGGCGGTGCAAACAATCGGTCACGGCAATCGACACAACGTCGAAGGGTGGGCAGGCAATTTTCGCCGAGCCGATCATCCACAGGCGGGACCAGTCATGTTGCTTTCAATTTAGCCGTTTCCTGACCTGCACAACAGGCGTGCTCGGCGGGAAAAAGGACCACGATACCAAAAGCCAGACAGGGCAGCCGGGCATTTGACTCCTCACGTGCCCACCCGCATTTTTGTCACGCAGTTGGCGCCGGACCTGCTCCTAAAGGCCGATGCCACTGTGTTCCGATGACCGTGGTCTACGCCGCTGCCTTGCTCGAGCGAGACTTTCGGGTCGGCGGCGAACCCTTCCAGCGGCGATGCAGCCACCAGTATTGCTCGGGCGCAACACGGACGGCCTCTTCGAGCATCCGGTTGTACCACTGCGTGAGCGGCTTCACGCCACCGGTTTCCGGACCAGCATGGCGGGGATCGACAAACCCAATGACCGATTGTTCGAACCGCATTGGCCGACCATCGCGACGGCAGTAACCCAGCAACAAAGGCGCACCACTCGTCAGCGTGAAGAGCGCGATCGCCTTGTGGCACGACGCCGGGCGACCAAAAAAGTCCACCCAGCAGCCCTTGGGGCCGGCGTGCTGGTCGCCCAATAACGAGAGGGTATGGCCATTGGCCAGGATCCCATCGATCTGATTCGATGACCCGCGATTGGAAAAGATGTACTGACCGTTGGCCGATCGGAACCGATTGATATACCGGTCCAGGTAGCGGTTATCTAACGGCCGAGCGACGGTGAAGGTGGGGAAACCCAGCAGACCCGTGACGAAGCCCCCCATCTCAAAGTTTCCAAAGTGGCCGGAGACCAGCAGAATCGGGCGTGGGTCCAGCAGGTAACGTACGATTTCCCTCCGCCGCTCGACCCGCACAAATCGCCGATAGTTCGTGCGATGAATCTTGCGGGGCGCATGGAAAATCTCGCAGCCCATCAACAACAGGTGCTCCCACATCCTGCGAGCCAGATGGATCCGCTCGGCGGGCGAAAGCTCAGGAAAGACGGCCGCCAGGTTCTCGTCCACAACCTGCCGACGGACGCGGAGGATGTCATTGGCCAAGACCGCCAACAGACGCGACATCGCCTGGCACGTTTCGATCGTCACGCTCTGCACCAGGCAAACCGCGACGCGCACCACGATGTATACCAGCCAATCCGTTAGCGGTTTTTCTCGCACGACAGATCCTTTGTCGATCAACGGTCACTCGCCGGGCAGCGTCCTGCATGCCATCCATCCAAGCGCTTGCGTGCCGCTGATTTGCGGCTCAAAAAACGCGACTCCGAACTCCGGCCAGCAGTCCGACAAGCCGGGTCCGTCACACGACTCGCTGCGCAATCCAATCAACCTGCGAATCACCCAACCCGCAAATCACTTAGCTTAGCTCCCGGTACACTCCAGTCCGCAATCCGCGTGCAGCCCATTGTGACAGCTGGTCCGCGTTTAGGACAAGTGCGATCAGGGCAGTTCCCGGCAGTAATGCATCAGCCGTTCAAAGTACAGCGGCGGGCGTTCCCCGGTGTTTGGCTTGGGTGGGTTGAATCCCAATGACGCCCCAACCTGGTGGG
>JAUIHJ010000576.1 GCA_030432015.1 bacterium | reverse complement strand
CGCCGTTACGCAGCATGGTGCCGAGGACTCGACAAAACCGCGCGACCGCCAGATTCGCAAAGATCCCGCCCACCACCGGAATCTTGAGTTTGATCATGTCAATCAGCCGCCGCCCCGACTCAGTCGCAGCACGTACGTAGACGAATGCACCAACCACCGCGGCCACCGCCAGGATGACGATGCCGTAGCCACGCACCGTTTCGCTGAACCACAATAGCCAATCGGTCAGCACCGGCAGCTCGTTCCGTTCGCGCAGGCTCTCGAACATGACAGCGAACTTCGGGACAAACCCGACGATCAAGACGGCCACGACCGCGAAACCAATGACCCCCAGAAATACCGGGTAGGCCAACGCTCCGACCGTGCGCGACTTGAGATCCTCGTATTCCTCGGTGAAATGGGCGACGCGATCGAGGGCTTCCTCCAGGAAGCCGCCTTCGCCGCCGGCCCGTACCATGTTGATGGCCATTTCGCTGAACACGCGTGGATGTCGAGCCATCGCTTCCCCCAGCCCGGTCCCTTCTTCAACTCGACCGTGAACTTCGTCCAACACCGTCTTAAGACGGCGGTTGGAAGTCTGGTCGCGAAGAATGCAGATCGATCTCAGCAGAGGAACGCCACTTCGCAGCAGCGACGACAACTGGCTATACGTAACGGCCATCACCTGGCCGCTGACCCCACGATTCAAGCTCAATCGTACCGATTCGCCCTTGGCCGCCACACTGATCGGAAACAGTGATCGACCAGCCAGCACGGATACCGCCTCGCGTTCGGAACCGGCCGTAATATTGCCAGTCGTCTTTTGACCCTTGGCGTCGCGAGCGGTATAGGCAAATTCAGGCATGATCGTGCTTATTGATAGGTGTGTTCTTCGAAGGCATCGGGCCTCTTCAATTCTAATCCAAACTCCCGCCGCGTCTTCTCCCAGCGGGCCGCTTGACGCCGGGACGTCAAACGCCCCCTCGTGGCCCCCAAGAACCGGAAACGCCGCGATACGGCAGCCAGCCGATTATTCGTCGGTCTTGAATTGACGATCCCCTTTGGTCACTCGCAGAATCTCCTCGACCGAGGTCTTCCCCTTCAAGGCTTTGCACCATCCATCGTCACGGAGCGTCCGCATGCCGCTCTTGACCGCGGCGGCTTTGAGTTTCCACGTGCTGACACGATCGTGGGCCAACTGGCGCACGTCATCGGTGGTCACGAGCAGTTCGTAAATCCCCATCCGTCCGGTGTACCCCGAATGCCGGCACTCGCGGCAACCGGTCGGCTTGAACATCTGCGCATCGGCCAATCGCTCCAACGGAAAATCGCTCGGCAAGTCCTCGGCCAGGGGTTGGTATTCCTCTTTACAGCGATCGCACAGCCGCCGGACCAATCGTTGGGCCATGACAGCTTCCACCGTGCTGGCGACCAGGAACGGTTCGACACCCATATCGACCATCCGCGTGTAGGCGCCGGCTGCGTCGTTGGTGTGCAGGGTGCTAAATACGAGATGCCCCGTCAGCGATGCCTGGATCGCGTTCTCAGCCGTTTCGAGGTCGCGAATTTCACCGACCAGTACGACGTCTGGGTCATGTCGCAAAATACTTCGCAGCGTGTGGGCAAACGTCAGCCCGATCTTGGGATGGACCTGGATCTGATTGATCCCCTCCAGTTGGTATTCAACCGGATCCTCGGTCGTGATGATCTTGATGTCGGGCCGGTTGATCTCAATGAGCGAGCTATACAGGGTGGTCGTTTTTCCCGAGCCGGTCGGGCCGGTGACCAGCAAAATGCCATGAGGATTGGCAATCAGTTCGCAGAATGTCTGATAGGTTTCGGCCTCCATCCCTAACGATTGCAGATCGAAGTTCATCGACTCCTTGTCGAGCAACCGCATGACGATCCCTTCCCCATTGATCATGGGGATCACCGAAACACGGACGTCAACTTCACGACCGGAAACCCGGAGCTTCATGCGCCCGTCTTGTGGCAGGCGCTTCTCCGCAATATTCAACCGCGCCATGATTTTCAAGCGACTGACGATGGCCGCGGAAAACCGATTTATTTCCGGCGGCATCGGCTGAATCTGCAGCATGCCGTCGATGCGATAACGAACGACCAGGCCGGAGGCCTGGGACTCAATATGCACGTCACTCGTCCGGGTCTCGATGGCCTCCAAGAGGATTTCGTTGACCAGCCGGATGACCGACGCCTCTTCCGCCATCTCGGAAAGTTCCGAGCCATCCGTCTCGATCCCTGAGAGTAATTCCAGGCCGTCCGCTTCATCGGCCGTGGCTTGAATCATCCCGTCGACCGTTTCGCTACCGACCCCCAAGTGTCGCTTGATCAACTTGGCGATCTCGGTTCGCGCGGCCAGGACGGGAGTCACAGAGAGGCCCGTCGCGGCACTCACTTCGTCGATCGGGTAGAGATCGAAGGGGTCACTCGTTGCCACCACCAGTTCACCGTTACTCCGACGAATCGGGAACAGTGACTGGCGGTGGATCAACTTGTGAGGGAAACTCTTCAGCAGCGACAGGTCAACGTCCGTCTCGGCAAGGTCGATATAATCCAACCCCACCTCGTCGGCCAAGGCCCGGAGAGCCTCTTCTTCCTTGACGAAGCCCTTTTCGACCGCCATATCGACAACGCTGGCACCGTCCGATTGGCCGACACGTGAAATTGCAAGCTGGTTCACATCGAGCAAACCACGTTGTAGCAGGATTTCTCCAGCTTCCATTCTCTCAGCCCTAACAGCAACAGGAAGAATCGGACTCTCTTGACCTCGCCAACACTCGCTTTCCTTACTGGGCGGGGCGCTGGCCACGCGTCGGACGTCCAGTTGGCCGTCCACCGCCACCAGGGCCGCCTCGGCCGCCGCCGCCACCACGTTCCTCTTGCGCAAACTCAAACGGTTCGCCGACGAGATCCCTGTACTTCGCCTGCTGCGCCGGAGACAGGCTCTTGAGCAGTTCGTCCTGCATCTCTGCGCGGAGCTGGGCCACTTGCTGCCGCAGCTTTTCTTCCGCCCCAGCCGCTTTGGCCTGTAGCTGCTCACGCTGAGCGCTGGAAATCCCCAACTGCGTCGTTAGTTCATCGCTGCTAAAGGCACCGCTCACTCCACCTCGCAGTCGGCGTTGCATCGCCAACTGGGAAAGCCGTTTGGCCTGGTGCGGAAGCAAAACCTCATCGACCTTGGCCTGGGTTTCCGCCGCCGCGCTCCGGAGAACTTGCTGAATCTTCTCCCGGGCCGCGTTGCGATCCGCTTCGCTGGCATTGCGATCTAACCCGCCAAACAATCCTCGCATCCGTTCGCGCTGTGATTCACGTTCCGCTTCCGCCAGTTTCTTCAAGTCGTCCACTTGATCGGGCAGCAGCTCAAGATGCTCCTGGACGTCCTCACGCATTGCGATATCGAGCACGCCGCCACCGCCAAAACCACCGAAGCCGCCGCCGCCAAAACCGCCCCCGGTACGTCCCCCTCGCCCGCCGCCAGGTTGCGCCATCGCGGCTGCACTTGACAAACAGATCACCGCCACGGCAACCAAAACCAACAATGTGTTCGCTCGCGTCTGTCTCATCGTCTTCAATCCTCGTTCTAGTGTGTCACTCCGCCCGGAGGCGAATTTGCGACGGCACGTCCTCGCAGCACTGCGTAAGATCGTCCGCCAATTGATTACGCAATTTAACCCACTCGGGGCCAATTAGTTGCGTGATTTCAAAAACTTGGTCCCACTTCCTGGCTCCCGATATCTTATTCACGACGGAACTGAGTTGAAAAGAGTGAATGCCGACATCTGCCGAACCGTTCTCGGCTTCACGGGGTTAGATTGTGCCGGCCGGCCGTCTTGGGACGAACGATTTCCTTGCATTGCGCAACTTCGTAGGGCGGGAATCCACTCTCGCTTGTCTCAACGACGGCTCGGTCGTTTTCCTGCCGACGCTCGCCATCCGCGCACACACGCAATGTCCAGGTTCCTGCCGGGTCAAGCCTCGACGTTGTCGGTGACATACCGGATCACTTTTCAGCGTCACCGGCCCCCTCTGAAATCGCATCGTTGGGTCCGTAAGTCCCGGCATTGCATTGGGTTGGTCCCCAGCCGGCCTGCCGTCAGGGGGGGGCAGAATTGGTTCTCGGGCGATGCATTGCATCACGGCGTGGAGCTTTCGACTTACCGCCCGCCACGTCCTCCACCAGGTCGGCCACCGAAGGACGATCCACCGCGACCGAAACCGCCAAAACCTCCGGGCGCGCCACCTCCGCGTCCTCCGCCAAAGCCACCCGATCCACCCCCGCCAAAGCCACTGCCCCCACCCCGGCCTTGACCGCCGAGGGCGCGGAAAAACTCGGCCCGACGTTGAATTGCCTCGGCCGACGTGGCGTCAGAACTCGTCGTCGTGGGCGACGCACTACTGCTCGCTGTCGTACTGGATCCCGTCTGGGAACTCGTGGTCACTGATCCGCCCGTGATCGATCCGAGCGCCTGGGCGATGGTTGAGGCGTTCGCGCCCCGCAACGGCAGCACGGTCATTCCCTCTTCGGAATCGATACCCTGGCGGTCCAACTGGGCAACCAGTTCCTCGACCTCTAGGTACAGCGGCTCCGGCGCTGCCACCACCAGCGAGTTGCTGCGCGGATCGACTCCGATCGCCATCTTGGCGACTTCGCTCTTGGCTTGTTCGCCCTGCCCGCCACGACCTCCGCCACCGCGGAGTGCCCGCACAAAATCTTCCGGCGATGGCTGGCGACTCTGCTGCTGGCCACCACCCGCACTGACCAGGCGATCCGAATAAACCTGCCGTATGATGCCCGCCATCGCGTCGGCGGTCATGTAATAGATAGGAATGAGCCGAGGTTTGCCCGCAGTCTCGACCGCCTCTGGGCTCCCTTCTCGATCAATGATCGGTAACAACTGGTCAATCAGATGCATATCACTTGAACTGGCCTGCACAATCAGTGCGTTTAATCTCATGTCAGGGATGATGCTGGGGGCACCGGAAGGGAGCACGGTGCTGCCGCTGCCACCTAACAAGCCACCCAGCAGACCGCCACCGACGTCGCCGAGCATCGATGATGCCATGTCTCCGAGCAGCGAGCCGCCTCCGTCGCTGGCTGCGACGCCGGTAATAATCTGTGTCAACAAAGCAGCCGCCACGTCGGCTTTGGCATATCGCAGCCAGATCACCGTCGGCTGGGGACCGGCAACCGATGAACCATCCATCAAGGACCGCAACAACGCCTCGAATTCATCCAGCGCTTCCAGATCTTCCGAGGCGATGATCAACCCGTCAGGGGTCATCGTAATCACGATGTCACCAGGTGGCTGATTCACCTCGGCTGGTTTCTCGTCGGCTGGTTTCGCGGCAACGGCGTCCTGCACTTCGGTCGCTCCCGGATCGTCACGCTCGGCAACGGCCGCCACAGGAGGGGCAGCCACATCGTCGTCGGCGATCGGTTGGTCATCTCGAACCCAACTGACCATGGTCAGCCGCGGCTGATCGCGGCGCGCGTTGCGATTCGCCGCGGGGGGGCTGGCCGCCGGTGGCCGGGTCGGTGCTGGCTGATCGAGCGGTGCCGCACGAGCCGGCCCCGGT
>JAUIHJ010000575.1 GCA_030432015.1 bacterium | reverse complement strand
GTTTCAGACGATTGTGACTGCCGAGGATACCGAACGTCACAAGCCGGATCCGGATGTGTTTCTCGAAGCGGCCCGGCGGTTGAACGTGCCGCCGGGCGCTTGCCGTGTCTACGAAGACGGCGACCCCGGAATCGAAGCGGCACGTCGAGCAGGTATGGAGTGCGTTGACGTGCGTATTATGGAAGTCGTCTGAACCATGCCAACTGCGTACGCACAGGCCCCAAGGCCCGTTGCGGCAGCGCAAATCTTATTGAGAGCCCAGCATGCCCAAGCAGTTCCCCCTGTTGTTGACGTTCATCGCGACCTGCCTGACGTTAGGCGGCCGGGCCATGTCAAGTGACCACTGGCCGGCACTACCTCAGATGAATTCGGCCGTCGAAATCCCTGCCCAGTCCTGGCCCGCCCGGCCTGGCCCGCGCCGCGTCCGTGTGCTGGTTCATTATCCCGGCGGGATGCAGACCAACGTCAACGCGCAAACCGGCGTCATGCTGACATTGCATAATTGGGGCGGGACCGATTGCGCGGGTACTGCTAACCCGCAGGTGTTGGCTGACCGCCTGAACGTTGTGGCAATCTGTGTGAATTATCTGCAAAGCGGACGCCAGGCATCGATTGACGATCCGGAGCCCTATGACTTCGGCTACTTGCAAGGCTTGGATGCCCTCCGCGCGCTGTGGTATGTCTGTCACGGTCTTGAGCAGGCAAACGTCGCATTCGATGCGGGTCGCATGTTTTGTACGGGGGGATCGGGTGGTGGCAACGTCACCTTAATGGCGAACAAGCTGGCGCTACGCACCTTCGCCTGTGTCGTCGACATGTGCGGCATGGCGAAACTCAGCGACGATATCGCGTATAACGTGGCAGGCGGAAGTGGTTTGAATGCACGGTGGAGCCGCGACCCGACCAGTCCAAATTATCTCTCAGACGATGCACAAGCACTTCGTTTTGTGGGACATCCCGGCCATCTCTCACAAATGAAGCAGCTCGGAACTTCCAGCAAGGTGATTGTCGTCCATGGCACGCGCGACACGACCTGCCCGTATCCCGATGCCGTCGAAATGGTGGCCAATATGCAGGCGGCGAAACTCGACGTCGAGCCCCATTTTCTCGAGGACGCTGACCTCGATGGCAAGGTATTTACCAGCACGGGACATGCATTGGGTAACCGGACGGAAATTGTCTTTCGCGTCGCGGAAAAGTATCTCGCCCCAAATGGGGAACGGTCGCTGCGTCGGACGGGGCCGAACGACTTTCAACGCGCCGACGAACTCGTCCGCTATCAGACATCGCGCGGCAGCTTCGTCATCTCCTATGAAGATGGTTATCCGGTCGGCCGATTTGTCGCCGACACACAGTAGAAGAACGACAGGCGGCGCGGTGACGAAAAAAGTGGCTGCGTGTGATTCAGCAGTACCCGCAGCGTCACGGGGATACAACGTCACTGAGATGCAACGTCACGGTGAGGTACCGCGACTTCGTGAGCGGCACATCTTCCGCCGACGCCCCGCTTGAGCCGCCGGGCGGCGAACAACGTGCCGGTCCCTCGACGGCCGCGAATTGACGCGCGGTTACTCAGGCGAGTTCGCGAAGCGGGGTACCAAATGGCAACGTTGGGACCGGTCGGCCCGAGTGATCCAAATAACTCTTGTGAGGATCGATCCCCAAGTGGGCGTAGATCGTGGCGAGCACATCCTGCGGGTCTTTGGGGTTGTCTTTGGGGAAGGCGCCCTTGGCATCCGATGAACCAACGACGCGTCCCCCTTGCACCGGACCGCCCGCCAAGGCGGCGCTGAAGACATTGGGATAATGGTCACGGCCGTTATCTTTGTTCACGCGAGGCGTCCTGCCGAACTCTCCCCAAGCAACAACCAACGTCGTCTCCAACAGCCCTCGTTGCTCGAGATCTTCGATCAATGCGGAATAGCAAAGGTCCCAGCGTGGGAGGAATCCGTTTCGCATCGAATCGATCCCTTCCACATGAGTGTCCCACCAGCGGCAGTCGACCGTTACCAGACGCACTCCGGCCTCGACCAAACGACGTCCCAACAGGACCCGCTGACAAAACGCGTTCGCGCTGCAGCGGCGCGGGTCCATCGGGTCGTAGCGCGGAATGAATCCGTAACGCTGGCGAACGTCTCCACGTTCGGCGTCCAGATCAAACGCTGCACGGGCTTTGTCAGAACTGAGGATTCCGTAAGCTTGCTGATTAAATTCGTCAACGCCGTCCATCTGCTTGTCGAGTCCGGCACGAAAACGATCGAAGCCGTTCAGCAACTGCTTGCGATCTCCAAACCGCACATCACTGATGCCTTCAACCATCGAAAAATTTTGCAAGTTGAAAGGCCCGTCGTTGGCCGGATCGACGATCGTTTCAAACGGTTTGTGGGAAACGCCCAGATACGCCGAATCCGTACCAGGAACCTGACGTGGGATCATGACGTAGGGTGGCAGTTCCGGCGAAAGATGGCCCAACTGTTCCGAGACAATCGAGCCGCAACTTGGATGAATGTTGACGTCCGGCTTCGGACCTGGCGGGTGGCCTGTGAAAAGGATCTGGTCACCGGCAGAATGCCCGGCATTGGTATGATGCAGGCTACGAACAATGGACCATTTGTCCATGATCTTCGCGCAGCGCGGTAACAGGTCGACAATCTGGATGCCCGGCACATTCGTTTGCGTCGCCCCGAAGGCGCCTCGATACTCGATTGGTGCGTCCGGTTTGGGGTCCCACGTTTCGTGTTGAGACGGTCCGCCACGCATCCACAGAATGAGTACCGAGTTCTCTTTCTTGGCTGCCACGCCCGCCTGAGACTCGTGACGGAGAAGGTCCGAGAGCGTCAGTCCGGCGACGCCCAGGCCGCCAGCCTTGAGAAAACTGCGACGGCTGGCACGCAGCTGCCGCTGAAACTCGGCACAACCTCTTCGGTCCGGTGCGGGAGGCATTCGGCATCTCCAATGAGGGCAGGGGGGAGTCGACGGTCGGACGGCAGCGTTGAGTCACATTTTGCCGTGTGCCACGCGGTCATATGATACATCGAGGAATCTGAATGTGTCCAGCGCGATAGGGTCCACGAACATGCCTCCAGGCCAGCTGGGCAACGGGACACGGCGTGACGGACAGCTCCAAGTTCAACGCGGGCGATTCAGCGCGGTCGACCGAAGTCTAAATCTCCGTCAACCGTTCGGTCGAGTCGCCGAATTGACGCAGCGACACACCCATCTTATCCATCATCGATAAATACAAACTGCACATCTTACGATTCGGTTTGTCCAGGTAGTCCAGGACTCGCCCGGTTTTAATCTGACCGCCACCACGGCCGATCATGACCACCGGCAACTGGTCGTTGTTGTGGTGACCGGTCATCATGCTGGACAGGTAGATCAACATCGAGTTGTCCAGCAAGGTCCGCTCGCCCTCCACAACTTGATCGAGTTTTGCGGCGATGTACGCGAGTTGTTCGACAAAAAATTGGTTGACCTTGAGCCAGTCGTCGGTGTCGTTGTGCGACAGCAGGTGGTGGATCATGTAGTCCACGTTCAAGTGCGGAAAACGGAGCGACGAATGGTCGTTGTTTAGCTTCAGCGTGCAGACTCGTGTTGTATCGGTCCGGAAGGCGAGCACCAGGATGTCACACATCAGCCGCATGTGCTCGTCAATATCTTGCGGAATCCCGTCCGCCGGGCGTGCCATGTCGGGTGCGTCGAGCGTTGGTCGCCAGCCCTGCAAGCGTCGCTCCTGACCCGCCTGCGCGATTCGCTTTTCGACCTCGCGGACCGACGCCAGGTACTCTTCCAAGCGTCGCCGGTCAGCCAGGCTAACCTGCTTGCGGAGCCCCGTCGCCTCTGCCAGGACCAGATCCAGCACGCTCTGATCGGCTCGGCCAACGTGATCACGAAAGAGCCGGTCAAAGGCGAGCGCCGGATACAACTCCAGTGGTGTGGGGGTCGTTGCCGAACTCCACGAGATGTGCGAACTGTAGATCATCGAATAATTCTTGTGGAGCGCCGCAATCGAATGCTCGCAGCCAAGGACCAAACTATCGACCTTCGTTTCACTGGCGAGATGTTGGGCAACCACCTGATCCATGCTGACACCAGACCGAATCTCGCCACCATTGGCCAGGTGGGCGCCGGTCAACAGATTCCCCGTTTGGCAACTGTGAATTCCACCAATCAAGGCTTCCTGGTTATACAGGCCTTTAAGAAACAAGAGCTTCTCGCGGTGCGGCGTGAGGGACTCCAGGACCCGGCCCAACTCCATGTGCTGCCCTGCGCCTTTGGCCCACCACTCCTTCGCGTGAAACCCATTGCCGGAAAACAAACAGGCCATTCGAACCGGTGCTTGAGAGCCATCGCCCGGGGAGCTGTCCTCGCCCCACACCGGCAGCGACTCGAGCCACGGCAGGGCCATCGTGACGCCCACGCCTCGCAAGAACGTACGCCGGGATAGTGCATCCGATTGAGTCGCCATCGTCGTTTTCTCCACTGCCTCGCGTCGTTTGCTAACTCAGAATTTTAACTCGATCGCTAACGCCCGCCTGCAAAATCTCTGCCTCGAATCATACGAAACTGAGGGCTGGCCACGATGGCCACCACGAGATCCGCCAGGCGGCCACCTTCGTGGGTCATCGCCAACATCTTGTCGAGTAGCGGCTGGTCTGACAACGTGATGCTGCGCCCGAGCGCATAACCGAGCAGTCGCTGGCAGAAAAGACGTACGAAGACGTCTCGTTTGGTTGTCAACAAATAGTCGCGCATGCCATCTACCCCTGTGAATTCAGTACCATCGCGCAGTCGAACATTGACATCGACTGCCAGCCCGCCGAGATCCTTATCACGCCGGCGGCCGATCGGATCGTAGCCCTCGAAGGCGAATCCAAACGGATCAATACGCTGGTGACAACTGGCACACTCTGGTGCCCGCACATGCAGTTCCACCAGTTGGCGCATCGTCAGCCCCGCGTTGCCGGTCTCTTCTTCAGGCAACTGCGGGATATTCGGCGGAGGGCGGGGAAGTTTTTCGCCGAGCAACGTTTCGACCACCCAGTTGCCACGTAAGACAGGACTGGTTCGTGACGCTCCCGACTGCTTTGCGAGCACGCTGGCCATGCCCAGAATTCCCCCGCGGCCATACTGCTTAACTCCGTCGACGCGTCGCCAATGGTCGCCGGTGATGCCAGGAACACCGTAATGTTGCGCGAGTTGAGAATTCAGGTACGCGTGATCTGCGTTGATGATCTCGATCGCCTCGCCATTGGATTGAAACAGGTTCTGAAAGAACAGAATCGCCTCTTCATTCATGGCGGTCCGGAGACGCTCGTCGAATTCAGGAAATAGCCGTTCGTTCTTTTCGCGGAACTGGTCGAAGTCGCGGACATGAATCCACTGCGTGCCAAACTCAATCGCCAGCGCCCGTACCTTGTCGTTCTGCAGCATCCGCCGAGCCTGGGCGGCGAGTCCTGAAGGTTCGTGTAGCGCGCCGGTCTCGGCCGCACGACGTAATGCCTCGTCCGGTGCCGATGACCAGAGGAAAAAACTCAGTCGGCTCGCCAACTCCCACACGTCGACCGGTTGCGCATCCACTCCGGCC
>JAUIHJ010000574.1 GCA_030432015.1 bacterium | reverse complement strand
GAGGATATGGAGAAGCGGGCCAAGGCCCAGCAGGATCTCTTCAAGAAGCACAACTATAATCCGTTCGGTGGTTGCTGGATGATGTTCCTGCAGCTCCCAATTTTCATCGGCCTCTACCGGACCCTTTCGGTCGACATTGACCTGCGGCAAGCGGCCCTGATTCCTGGCATCCAATGGTGCTCGAACCTGGCCGGTCCCGACATGCTGTTCGTCTGGCCCGAGATGCTCTCCTGGAGCTTGTTTACCGAGTTGGGAATGTTGGGCCCCTATTTCAACATCCTGCCGATGTTCACCGTGGCCCTGTTCCTGGTGCAGCAGAAACTGTTTACTCCGCCGCCGACGGACGATCAGAGCCGCATGCAATTGACGATGATGAAGTACATGACAGTCTTCATCGGCGTTATGTTTTTCAAAGTTGCTGCCGGACTTTGTATCTACTTTATTGCTTCCAGCCTGTGGGGCATTGCCGAACGCAAGCTGCTCCCCAAGCCGAAGCTTGCTGGAGACGGCGGATCGGATCCGGAGCCCCTCGCCGCCAAGCCGAAGCCCAAACCCAAACGGCCGCGACCAAAGATTCCGGATAACGGTAAATCGGGCCGTCAGCAACCGCAGTCCAACAAGAAGAAGCGGCGCTAAGCCCGCAGCGGCGTGGTCCCACCATGTACGATGTCGACGACACGATTGTGGGGATTGCTTCAGCGCCAGGCGGCGCGATCCGCGGAGTGATTCGATTAAGCGGGCCACGGGTCATCGATTGCCTCCGACCGTGTTTTCAGCACGCAACGGTCGCTCCCGAGCGGGTGCTCCAGGCTCAGGTGATCCCAGGAGAATTGCAGCTTGATCCGCCACTGACGAATCTCCCGGGTGAACTTTACCTTTGGCCGACGGCGCAGAGTTACACCCGCCAGCCGTCCGCGGAGTTTCACACCATCGGTTCGCCGCCGCTACTGGAGGCGGCCGTGGCGACGTTGTGCCGATCCGGCGTACGGCTGGCGCAGCCGGGTGAATTCACCATGCGTGCGTTCCTGGCTGGCCGCCTGGATTTGCCCCAGGCCGAAGCCGTGCTGGGGGTGATTGATGCGCAGAGTCGCGACGAACTCGATGTCGCCCTCGGCCAACTCGCCGGCGGTCTTTCAGCACCGTTGAATCGACTCCGCACCGAGTTGCTGGATCTTCTCGCGCACCTCGAGGCCGGCCTGGATTTTGTTGAAGAGGACATCGAGTTCATCTCTACTGCAGAACTTACCAGCGCGCTCCAATCCGCAGCGGATCAGGTGAGTCGACTGGCGGAACAGCTGGCCGGACGTGGACAGAGTGAAAGCGAATGTCGCGTAGCGCTGACAGGCTGGCCCAACGTCGGCAAGAGCAGCCTGTTCAATGCGCTGGTCGACGGCCGGCCCGCGATTGTATCGGATGTCGCCGGGACGACACGCGACTACCTGGCTGCGCGGGTCTCGCTGGACGGCGAGGAAGTCATGCTGGTCGACACCGCCGGCGTCGAGGCTGACGCGTCAGGGATCGGCGCTGTGGCGCAACACATGACCAACCGCCAATCGGCACAGGCTCAGTTGCACCTGCTCTGCCTGGATGCCACGCGCCCGCTCAATGACTGGGAACGCCAGCGGCTGGCAGGCATCGACAGCGACTGCGTGTTATTGGTGCTCACCAAGTGCGACGGGGTGCGCCGCATCGATGTGACGCCCGTGGCCATTGAGACCAGCAGCACCAGCGGGCTGGGGCTGGCCGAATTGAAGCGGTCGGTCAGGCAGCACTTGGCCCGGCATACGCTGGGGCAGTCGGCCGTACCAACGACTGCCGCACGTTGCCGGGCGAGTCTCCAGGCCGCCGCGGATGCGCTCGACATGGCCTGCACAAGCGCCGCTGCGCAAGCCGGTGAGGAGCTTGTTGCGGCTGAGATTCGCCATGCCCTCGACCAGCTCGGCACCGTCGTTGGCACGGTCTACACCGACGATATCCTGGATAAGATTTTTAGCCGGTTCTGCATTGGCAAATAGCCGCCAGCCGGTGGCGGCCGTCGCGCGACGCCCGATTTCCACGCTTTGGCAGGCCTAAATGACCGAGTGCAATTCGGCGACAATCCGGGACCGGCTCGTTTTTCGCCGCCTATGCGATTCCATTGCGGAAAACGGCCGGTCGGCGAAAACGGTGCCTGTCACGCTGACGGGGTGTGCGCTGCTGAATCGCGCTCGGCCATTTAGCTGCTACAGTAGGAGTGTAAACCGTACAATGTGGTACTGGCCATCGAAGTTGCTATTAGGTCAGAATTGCGCTATTTTGTGATTCTGCGTCAGAAACTTGCGGCTAACCGCGTAATTGACCTCAAAAAATCCCCATTTCCAAAAGTTACTGGAGTTACTTGTGAGCAGGCACTCATGCTGGTTGCATTCCCTCGTTCGCTTGACGTTCGTCATCGCGGTGGTCACATCCTGTTGGTCGAGCGTGGTGCCAACGGGCACGTTAGCCGCCGCGGAAAATAACGCCGCAGCGGTCCTCGATCGTGTCGGTGGCGACATTCAGTATCTGGCTTCGGAAGAGCTTCAAGGGCGGGCCCCGGGAAGCGAAGGGCTACAAAAGGCAGCTGACTACATGCGGGACGCGTTCAAGGAGGCGGGACTCACCAGCGGCGTCACCGATGGCAGTTATTACCAGCCGTTTGAAATCTCACTGGAGACGAAGCTGCTGCGGGAACAGGCACGATTGGTCTTGCACGGACCGGACGGCCAAACGGTCAAGTTGTCCCTGGGCGACGATTACCAGGCATTGGCGATCGGCGGTTCCGGTAAGGCCCGGGCGGAGATTGTCTTTGCTGGCTACGGGATTTCCGCCCCCGAACTCAAGTATGACGACTTTCAAGGTGCCGATGTCGCGGGCAAGGTGCTGCTGGTCATTCGTCGCGAGCCCCAGCAAAGCAATGAAAAAAGTGCTTTTGATGGCAAGGAAACAACGCCGTATTCGTACATCCGGACCAAGGTCAAGGCAGCGACCGATCAGAAAGCGGCCGCCGTCCTGTTCGTCAATGACCCGCACAATACCAAGGGCAAGCAGGACGAACTTGTTCCAGCGACCGGATTCGGGGCCACCGGCAGTGGGTTGCCCTTTGCTCACGTAAAGCAGCAGACGGTGAACGAACTACTCGCCAAGTCTCCCGTGAAAACAAAGGGGGGCGACGAATTGAAATCGATCGAGGCGATTGAGAAGAATATTGACGAACTCTATCAGCCGCTCACTCAGCCCTTGGCGGGTTGGTCGGCGGAGATCGAATTTACGTTCCAAGAGGTCAAAGCGGATGTGGCGAACGTGATTGGCGTGATTGAAGGCGAAGGCCCTTTCGCGAACGAGACCGTCGTGATCGGTGCGCATTATGATCATCTCGGTTATGGTCCGTATGGTTCGCGTCGTCCCGATTCCAAGGCCCTGCATCCGGGGGCCGATGACAACGCCACCGGCACGGCCGCGGTCGTGGAGTTGGCCCGTCGGTTCGCGGCCCAGGAGAAGAAGCCCGCGCGACGAATGGTCTTTATGGGGTTCACGGCCGAAGAACGCGGCCTTTTCGGTAGCAATCACTATGTCAGCCAACCGATTTTTCCCTTGGAGGATACGGTTGCGATGATCAACTTCGATATGATCGGGCGGTTGCGCGACGACAAGGTGATCATCAACGGCGCCCGCAGCGGCAAGGAATTTCCGGCGTTACTGGACCAGGCAAACAAGGACGAGGCCCTGCAACTCGACAAGGGCGGGACCATGATGGGCGGCGACCATTTCGGTTTTTATCAAAAGGGAATTCCGGCCGTCCATTTCTTTACCGGCCTGACGCCCGACTATCACACCCCCGACGATACGTTTGAGAAAATCAACGTGCCCGGCGTCGTCAGGACGATTGACTTCTGCGAGAAGTTTCTCAGCGCCGTGGTCGCGTTGCCTGCCCGCACCGCGTATGTCAAGGTCACGCCAGCACGACGCGGCGCGGGCGGCGGGATGGCATATCTCGGGGTGACGCCGGACTACTCCAGCAGTGGCGACGGCCTCAAGGTGACCGGAGTCAATGACGATTCACCGGCTGCCAAAGGCGGCCTTGCGGCGGGGGATATCATCACGCGAATCGGCAAGATCCCCGTCACTGACATCCAGGGTTTAGCGGATGGCCTACGAGCCAATAAGCCAGGCGTGACCGTCGAGATCGACGTCATGCGTGGCGATGCGAAGAAGACGCTGAAAGTCACGCTCGGTGAACCGACCGCAGGCCGATAAGTTGGGGGGTACGCGAGCGGGGTTCGGCAGGCCGATCACGATCGTCCTGTCGCCCGCAGCGCGACGGCGAGAGACGAGGAGACGGCGGGATAAGCAGGGGCGGCGGACGGCGCCTGCTCGAAGAGCCACAATCGCGTCACGATTGTTGTTTCGCGTCCAGGAAACGCCGCACCTCAACGCGAAGCTGCTCGCTGGTCCACCCCTGCTTGGTCGCTCGTCGCAGCATCTCACGCTGATCCTCGTCGGATAGGCGCGCCACGGCGGCGTGTGCCGACCAGGAAAGGTCCGGGCAGCGATTACGGGGCGGGACCCTGCGGGCGACCGATTCGTACCGTTGCAACTGGTCGCCGGAAATGCTCCCTTCGCAAACCTGGGAGAAGGCTTCGCCGAAGTTGGCGTCACCCCAGTTCAGCAGGTCTCCGATCCACCAGGGACTGGCGCGTTGACACCAGAGGGCGAACTGCATCGGCCCGGCCCATTCGTCCAAGGGAGGCTGGCCGTCGATTGTCACCGACGTGGCGTCAAATCGGAACTTTCCAAGCGAGATTTTCGGCTGCATATCTGGTACGGTTGAGCGAGTATCAAAGTGGCCCGGCTGCCGCTACCCTGCAGTGCATTGACGCCACGATGAAACGGCAGTCGGCACTCGGTTACGGCTGCGTGTCAGCATAGCGAAACAGGCAATTCGGCAATAGATCGGAGCGTTACTTGATGAGCGAACCGTCCCGTCCCGCAAATCTGGACAGTTACGCCGCCGGGCAATTTCCCGGCACTCGGCTGCGACGCAATCGGCGTTTTGATTGGTCGCGCCGCTTGATCCGGGAGAACACCTTGTCGGTCGATGACCTGATTTGGCCCGTCTTCATCCATGACGGCGAAAACGTCCGCCAGGCGGTCCCTTCGATGCCGGGCGTCGAGCGGCTTTCCATTGATCTCCTGGTCGATGCGGTTGGGACTGCCGTGCAGTTGGGCATTCCCGCGGTCGCGCTCTTTCCGGCGACCGATCCGAGCCACAAGACCGACGATGCGGCCGAGGCATACAACCCGGAAAATCTTGTCTGCCGTGCGGTTCGGGCTGTCAGGCAGACCCACGGTGACGCGATTGGGATTCTCTGTGATGTCGCCCTGGATCCCTATTCGAGCCACGGGCAGGATGGCTTGGTGCGCGAGGGCTATGTCGTCAATGACGAAACGCTCGCCGCGCTCTGCCAGCAGGCCTTGGTTCAGGCGGCCGCCGGCTGCGATATCATCGCACCGTCCGACATGATGGACGGTCGTGTCGGGGCCATCCGCCAGGCGCTCGATGCCGCCGGTTTCCAGC
>JAUIHJ010000573.1 GCA_030432015.1 bacterium | reverse complement strand
GTTTGTCGACGCACGCGATTGGCAACAATTCCACTCGCCCAAGAACCTGACCATGGCCTTGGCGATCGAAGCGGCCGAATTGATGGAACATTTTCAGTGGATTTCTGCTGATGCCTCGCGTGCCATCGTCGACGACTCCGAGAAGCTTGAGGCCGTGGGCGAGGAACTAGCCGACGTCCTGTGCTATGCGCTGGCCATTGCCAACGAACTGAACCTCGATGTCAGTGCGACCATGCAGGCGAAGATGGAAAAGAATAAGCTCAAATATCCGGCCGCCGAGTTTCGTGGCCGCTTCGGCCCGGAAGACGATCCGACAACCTGAATCGGGTTCGACCGCCGTCGTGGACGACACGTGCCGGCCACGACCAGGCCACCAGACCAGGGCATTTGCGAAGGAAACATCCCGTTGCCACGCACTCCAGTGCCAGGTTTGCCATCCATACACGCTCGCACGCCGACCTGAATGTGGGCGACGTCCAACGCGCTTGATAGGGCTGCGTGGCGGGATTCGGCCGACCGCGATGAACCGAGCGTTGGCCAGCTAAATGGCCGAGCGCGATTCAGCAGCGCACACCCCTCAGCGGGACAGGCACCGTTTTCGCCGACCGGCCGTTTTTCCGCAATTGAATCGAATGGGCGGCGACAAACGATCCGGTCCCGGATTGTCGCCGAATTGGACTCGGTCATTTAGGGAAGGAGCCAGAGCGCGGCTTTGGGGAGCAAGTCTCGCCGCCGACGCGGTCGCCACCCTTCGCCCAACACCGTCAAGGCAACGCGATCTTCCAAATTGGGCCGCAAGAAGGTGAGCAGGGTCAGCGGCAAATACCACGCGATATACAGGCCACCGCCATAACCATGCCAAAATTGACTCGCCACCATCACGGCCGCCGAGCAACTTAGTAGCGTGCCCAGGTTCTTTTGCGGTGGCCAGAGCGCTAAGGCGATGCTGAGCACGACGAATCCCGCCATCACCGGCAGGCGATACAACGGGTCCCAACCCAGCCCCCAGACGCCTTGCATGCTTTGCATGGCGGGTTCCCAAATGCCAAACAGCTTCTGTAGATTGGTGAGATAGTCGCCAATATTCGCAGAGACGAATACCAGGGACGTCGCCACAACGACCAGCGTACACGTGACGCCAAGTACGAACCGCAGCAATCCGCGTTTCCAGTAGAAACTGATCCAAAGCGGCAAGAGAAAAAGCGGATAATAGACGACTCCGATCGCCAGCCCCGTGAAAATGCCTGCCCAGAGGGGTTTCCGATAGCACAGCACCATCCAGACCAGGAGGGCTGCGGGCAGGACGTGCAGGACGCGTCCCGTTTCCAGTGCGGTGTACGGCAGCATCAAATACAAGGTGGCCGCACCGATGCCGGTCTTGGTATTGCCGAAGTGGCGGTACCCGATAATCACCAGCCCGACCACGATGGCCAAATGCGAGAGAATCGCCATCGCTTTGGCGGTCCGCACATAGCCAACCTCTTTGGACTCGCCATCGTCGGTCCACAGCGACGGGTTGGTGACCAGATTCGGAATGAGATGCAGAATGGCATTGCCGGGTCCTTGGAGCCGAGATGGATCCTCCGATCCCGGTCCGTCGGCGTTGCCCTCCCAGAGTTGTTCGGCTCCGCGGGGGCCCGCCAGATCGGCCTCGGTCGGTTGGCTGCTGACGACGTTGGCCATCAGAAAGACAAACAGGGAGACACCCATGAAGGCCAAGCCGCCGGTCGACAAGTTTGGCTCGAGCAATGGTCGCCGGACCATGGTCGGGTCGATCAGCAGGCGAACAACAAACAGGCCTCCCACCGTCAGTAGCCAGACGAAGCCATAGAACTGCTGGTCGAGTCCATCGTCGTGCACCTGTGGTGTCGAAGCCACGTTGTCCGGTGGGCGTGATGGGTCGTCTTGTGCGTCGTCGCCTTGTGGTGGTACGTCGCCACGGATGGTCTCGTTGGATGGCTCAGCGGTGGACCGTAATCCACTGTTGGCGGGCTGTCCGAGGTCGTCCGGGCTGTCGGGAATGCTGGCATCAGCAGCCTGAAAGTTTGCCGGTGGCGTGACGTCGGCTGGGGGGCGGGAAGGCTCCCGGGTTGCCAGGGCACGACCTGCAATCGCCCTCTCGTTTCGGGCTTCGTCGGCGTCGCTCTCAGGCCCGAGCGCCGCAGGGTGGGTTGACTGAAATTCCTGTTGCGACTGGATTCCGTAGTGGACCAGGAGCAAACCGGGAGCAAGGAGAATCAACAACACCAGGTCGAGATTCCGCACGCTCCAGAACCGCCCGAACTTGAAGAATACGCAAATCATCAAGAGCGACGAGAGGTAAACCCACGTCGTTGGCGGAACAGGTTCATAGTGAAAAAGGAACTCACTCATTCGTGCTTTGACCACTGCCCGCGCACGGCAAGCAAATTGCTCGCGAAATTGACCAAGCGAGTCATGCCAGATGGGCAGGTTGCGCCCCTCTGCCGATCGCAAGTCTTTCTAAACCATCAGGATACGCCGCGACGGTCGTTTTTCAAGGTGTAAAACGGTACAACTGGCCACATAGCGAGGTCCTGCGACGGTATAATCCGTAAACCCCGCTGGGGTTACGAGGCGGTTGGTTGCTAACGTCACATCAGATGATCCTGCGCCTGACTGCTGGGCCACCAGCCGGCCCGGGCCCCAATCGCGATTCCCAGCAAGTTCAGCAACCCGTACCGACGGGGCCGCTTGTCGCCCCGATTTTCAGCCCGCGCTGGCCCAATCTCTTACCTCAAGCCGACGGCTCTGCCGGCCGTTGCTGATCTTCGATGAATGTTCTTGATCGAATTACCGAAAAACTCGACGCACGGAAGATTCCTTACCAGACCATGCGCCATGAGCCGGTCTTTACCAGCGAGGAAGCGGCACGTGTGCGAGGTACGACGCTGGCCAGTGGTGCCAAGGCCTTGATCTGTAAGGCCGACGCACAGTTCGTCTTGATCGTCCTGCCGGCGGATACGCGGCTGAACAGTAAGCAGGTCCGCAAGACGGAATCCATACGCAGCCTGCGGTTTGCCAGCCGTGAGGAGGTCGCCGAATTGACCGGCCTGCAGCCAGGTTCGATTCCGCCCTTTGGCAGTTTATTCGAATTGCCCACCTGGTGTGATGAGAAGCTCGCGGTGCAATCGACAATCAATTTCAACGCCGGTGACCACGCGGTTTCCATCAGCATGCGGTACGACGACTTCGTGGCGTTTGAACAGCCGCGCTGCGGGCGATTCGCCGAATAAGCCGCGTGTTCCATCCCGTCGTGCCCACCCAACTGAGTCCGATGCCTGCGCCACGTCTATTTTGACAGTCGC
Organism: bacterium; assembly: GCA_030432015.1. Classification (GTDB taxonomy): domain Bacteria; phylum Planctomycetota; class Planctomycetia; order Pirellulales; family Pirellulaceae; genus ARS98. The sequence continues at coordinate 2,269 of JAUIHJ010000573.1, read as the reverse complement.
ACGTGCGCTTCGTCTGCCCAAGGGCTGTTCGGCGCCAGACGCAGGAATTCATGCCAATGGGATTCTGCTTCGTCCTCTCGGCCCAGTTCGTCAAAGGTCCGCGCCAGATGGTAGTGCACGTCTGGGAAATCCGAGTGGTGGGTGAGTGTTCCCTGGAACGCGGCGATGGCCAGATCGAGTTCGCCGGTCTCGACGAGCACACAGCCCAAATTGGCACGTGCCTCGACAAAATCTTCGTCCAATTCGATGGCCATGAAATACCGTTCACGCGCGGCCGCGAGGTCCCCTAACCGATAAAGCAGCTCGGCCAGTTGAAAGCAAAGTTCCGGACGCGGTCCGCCTGCCGTCAGCGCCGCTCGAATCATCTCGACCGCGGCATCGAGTTGTCCGGCGTCTTCGTATTCCATCGCCACGCGGACCATCTCATCGGGTGATGAAAACTCCGGCTGCTCGGCAAGATGGTCAGCCAACGACACGGTCGGAAGTTGTTCGTTCAGTGTCGACGTCGTGTCGCCGTCCGGCGACGGTTCGAGCGCGTCGAAGTCGATCCGCAACTGGCCGCCAGGCTCAATCAGTCCCTCGCCCAAACGCAAGAGAATCTGTTTGCCTTCGACGATCACGGAAAGCTGCGCCAGGGGGCGTTCGACTTCCGGAATGAATCGAGACAGTTGGGCCAGCTTCTTCTCGATCGCCTGGGGTGACGCGCCGGCCGCCAGCAACTGCGCCAGATGCCGCGCCGTGGCGACCTCCTGGAAATCGAAGTAGGGCAGCCGGTGAACTTCACGAGCTGGCACGATCAGTCCACGTCGGTGCCAACAGCGAATTGTTGCCACCGAGACGTCAAGCAGGTCGGCCAGCATGGCCGGAGTGTAGAGTCGCCGAACAAACTGTTCGCCCTCGACAAGTCCGAGCCTCTGCCACAACTGCGTCTCGGAGATAATCTCCAAGCAGCCTTCGCCTGCCGCCCTGCGGACGTCATCGTCGAGCAGGCTGTCGTCGTCCCCCAAGGGGAGTTCGTCGCCGCCTACGACAATGAGGTCGACCGTCGCGTCGCACTTGGTGACGGGAAGTCCACCCAGATCGCGCACGATCTTCTGCGCTTCACGTTTGGTGACGCCACCCATCTTGCCGATGAAGTAGATGCGTTTTCCGTGAAGTGGCTGAGCAGCCTCGGTATCAATCGCCGTTGACATGAACTTGGCCGGTACGAGAAATGATGCGACCGAACGTGCAGATCAGTGTTGCGGTCCGCTCGCTTCGTGTCAATCGTTGCAGAGACAATCTCTGGCCGCCAGCGACTGGCCCGGTCGTCAGTCTGCGCAGCGAACGAGCGCGACGAACTGGCCGGAAGCCTCACGCACATTGGCACAGCGGGCGACGAGATGCGGGGTGGCATGACCGTCTGGCGACCGTCGCATTCAACCGACGGGCCACGAAAGCGAAAGGTGGCCGACGCGTGTCGACCAAACGTGTCGCAAGGAGGCACGACCGGCACGAGGTGCCGGAAGCAATACTACGCCGGTTCGTCGCCACCGGTGGCAGCATTCATCTCGGTTGCGGCATCGGGATCGATCTCAGGTTTTCCCGTCGGTTCTTTGTCCTGTGGATCCGAGGATCCACCATTGCCGTTGCCTGTCCCGTTCGCAGCGGCAGGGGGAGCGGGCGTTCCAAGACCGGGGTCCGGGACGATCGTTACCATGTTGCTGCTCTGGATCGACGGCACGGCAACCGGCGGGCCTGCCGAATAATAAGAGACGCTGGGTGCGAAGTTCGTCACGACCGAGCCGCACTGGTCGACCGGCACTTGCATGGCAACGGTCTTGGGAACCATCCGTGTGCTCGTGTACGGTACCCATTTGGCCACGGTGCGTGGAACCTGGACGGTTTGCGACTCGGCAATCCACTTGCAAACTTGAACCTGGTAGGGTTCGTCGCGCGCTTCGTACTCGATTCGCTGCGTGGTGATCGTGACCGGCCGCTCCATCACCTGCTCTGTCCATTTCTGCACCTTGACTTCATACGGTTCCTCAACCCATTCGCTGACCATCTTTGTGACGGTCACCGGCTTTTGCTGAGTAACAACCTTCTGGACGTAGCTGGTTTGAGGCACCTGCCTCTGCACAATGTTGGGAACGTATTGTCGCTGGACTTGATAGGTGGTCGCCGTTTGCTGGGGCACCCAATGCATGCCACCGCGATACCACGTGGTTGTGCCGGTGACCGGATCGACCGCATAGGTTCCCGGCATCCACTGCAATCTGGTGCTGAC
>JAUIHJ010000572.1 GCA_030432015.1 bacterium | reverse complement strand
AATGCTCACGTTCTGCTTCATGGTGCCGAAGCCCACTTTGGCCAACAGGTCGAATTGCCAGCAGTCGCGATAGATCTCGTAGGCGATTCCGACTTCCGCGGCATGATATTCGTTGCGTGTGTCAAAGCGATCGGTGATCGCCTGCGTCGTCGCCTGCGCGGTGATCATCGTGGAATCGCTGATCAGCAAGTCCTCGTCGATTCGTGCAAACTGGTAGCCAGCCAACAGGTAGATCCGAGAATCCGGGTAGCCACATGCCAGCATGCGATACAGCACGTCGCCCCCCAGCAAATCGGAGCCGCCGGTGACGCTGATCGAGCCGTCTGTATTGAAACCGGGAAATGCCAGCGTCCGCGACGTCTCCACGTCAGGATCAGAAATCACGTTGGTAAAGGGTCGGCCGAGAGGCGTCGTGCCGTCGGACGATGTATTGAAGGCAATGTTCTGCCGGCCAAGCGAAAAGAATCGCCCCTCGACGCCACACGTTTCACAATCGTCCAACCAGAGTCCCAGGGAAAGCCGACCACCGGGACGTGCCTGGGTTCCGACCCTGTCGCCGCCAAACAGCGTGGTCGTGGTGGGGAGTCCAAGTCGCAGATTGTTGAGATTCTGGTCGTCAGAACTCGTGATCGCCAGCGGCGGGAGCGCCATGCCCTTCCGCCACGAGAGGAGATAGTCAAATTTGGCCCACTTACGATTGGGAATCAGGCAGTCCAGGCCGCACCCCGGTTCGCCACACGATGTGCAAGGCACAGCACCTTCTTCGTACAGCAGCACATCGTCATCGTAGTAGACCTCGCCGCCTTCCTGATCCGGCATTGCCGAGATCTCCTCCTGGATCGGTTCAATGAAGGAGACTTGCCGCACGACTTCGCGCTCGCCCACCGTGTTCCGCAGCTCAACCGCCATTCCAGGCGAAATTGAAAAACTCGCGAGGAGAATTCCCACGGTGGCCAAACGCGAAGTCGAAACCATTGCTAGCATTCCATCTCAGAGTTCGAATCATGTCGCGGCCACCTGCAATCCCGGTGCGCGCGACTTCAAATTCCCGTTGACAGACATAATCGGTTATCCGGGTCCTATCGATTAAAGTAATTTGGCAATTTACGCTGACTTTACCGGCACCCTGCCTAAGAGGGTGGATTCGTCGCGATCAGCCACAAGACGACGACATGCCGGCGAACGCGGCAGGCCAGCCGCCATGTTGAATGATGCAGCCATCAATCTGGGACACGATCGCGATGGTCTGTCGCACGCCCCTGACGAGGCGGCGGTAGGCTTCCACGTCATCGGCCGTCGGCACGCGACCCTTCCGGTCCCGCCACCATTTCCGACAGACTTGGTGGCCCCCCACGTGGAATTCCCAAATCTCTGGGGTAACGTCTTCAACTGCCAACCGGTCTCCCAATTGAATTCGATCGACAGCAAACAGTGGATCGCCCGCTTTGATCACCTTACCGGTGACGGGACGCGCCACACCCGGATCGGCCATCATTCCAGGCGTCTCCAACGAATTCGCTGCGCCGTTTGCTGGATCTGCATGTGCGGCGACCAAGGCCGCGCCCAATTGCGTTAGTCGCCGAAATAGCGACTTGCTGCCCGGCACAAACACGCGTGGGAAGTCAATTCGCAACCAATCGTCGTAACGGCACCGATATGTGGATGAATAGAGCTGCGCGTAGATGAAATTGAAGACATCCAGTGGACCAAATGCCGCGTCATCGGCCGCGAGCAGTTCGGGACACCAAGGAAGTTGCAGCGTCTCCGCCAGGATGGCGACGAAATGCTCGTTAAGATTGAGCGTCGCACCGCCGCCGGCGACCGCCGGATCGGGTACCAGCCGTAACGGGAACGCAGATTCACTGCCGCGGTTGTCGGACCGAATGACACCATCGATGGGAATCGTCCGTGTGACCCAGAAAAAATTACATGGTTGGGTCGGCAGCATCTGCCGTCGTGCGATGAGCGCAAGGTTGTTCAATTCCGTGAGGTGCTGATTGACCTCCATGCGTGGCCAGTCGACCATCCAATCGGCCCAGTAGATCCAGCGACGGTCGAAGGGTCGATAGAGGCAGGTCCGAATGTGCCGTTTCCAATCGGGATCCTCCGCCATGCGTTTGCGGGCCGCCGCCAACTTCCAACCGCGCGTATCACCCGGCGGATAACGGGTCGACCGCGAGTTCGAAAAAAAGCGAGCGCGAATTTGATCGTCCGGTATCGCCAGATCTCGAAATAATTCCATCCGCCGCACAAGTTCATCGCGCTGAAAGGAAATCACGAAACGATCGCGGGCCGTGACGGCGACGGTGGAATTGACCGGCATCAACTCGGTCAATGAGATGCCCTGCGCGTATTCATCGGCCGTTTCATTGCGACACGGCGTGAAAAAGTGGTACGGCGCAGCGGGCGCGACGTCTTCCCAGCGACGGGCCCCCGCCGCCAGGCACGCCAACTTGTGATCTCGAGTTCCCCACAGTTCACCGAACGCGACGTTGGGCGTCTGCGGCAGGATTGGTAAACGGAGAAGTCCGACCGCGATACCCGACTCGATGCCAAAGACGTTCTCGTCCCGTTGCCCGTCAGGACCGCGTTCCTTCTTCTTCGCATTACCATGAAGGTCGAGCACCGTGATGCGGGGAAACGTTGTCAGCAGTTGTTCACGCAGGCCACGAAACGTGATGTTGTCCAGATATCCATGATTGGTCACGAAACCGACAATTCCCGCGCCGGTCGTCTCGATGCGCCACTGAGCGTAGCGCAGGAATTTGACGTAATCATCTTGCAGCCAGTGCTTTTTTTCGGCCAGCGGCTTGCCATTGGACTGATAATAACTGGCTGTCGGCTGACCGTTCTCCGCACGGCCACGCAATAGATTCGTGATCCAGCGCCCCTGATTGCGCGAGATGCCGGAAAATGGAGGATTTCCCAGAATCACCGTGAACGGCTCGTGGCGGCAAGCGTGCAGCGCGACATCGAGTTCGGCAAACTCCGCGGTCGACCCGCCGAGGCTGTCACTCCAATCACCCAGCGTATCGAACAGGTAGACGCGAATCCGCTCGTCACCCTGAAACTGATAGCCCGTCCTGGCCAATGCCTGAAACACTTGCCAGTGAGCAACCACCGCGGCAGGCAGCATCACATCGAGTCCGCAGAGACGAGGCAGGAGATGCGCGGCGACATAGTCCTGCCAGGCGGCGGCCACTTGGCTGGATGACCAACCGGACTGCTGCCATTTGGTTTGCATCGTGCGGTGAATCAATTCGATTGCCGCGACCAGGAAGACTCCGCCGCCGACGGCCGGATCCAGAATGCGAACAAACGGCGCGTCGGGCGTTGCACCGGCGGGACATTGCACCGTCCGCTGGCGGGCCATCACCTCGGCCCAGGTGGCGCGATCAGCCAGGCCATCGGCCAATCCAAACTCGTCGCGAAGTTTCCCATCAACGTGTTCAACGATGAAATTGGCAAGCTGGACGGGTGTGTAATAAACGCCGTTTCGCGACCGACGATGTTGATGATGTTGACCCAGAAACGGTTCGTACAGTCGAGCCAGTTGGGCCGCATCCAGCACGGTCTCCGCAGCGTTTGGAATCTCTCGCGGGGGTCGCCAGGCTGCGGTCGCATCATGCAGACTCGCCGCAATGAACGGGCTCGCAACGCGGGCGACAAGCGCAGCGGGAGGGCCCGTCGTACCGGTCGCCAACTGCCCGCAGGCCATCGCCTGGGCGTACTCTTCCAGAAACTCGGCGTCAGTCAGCGGGCGCTGCGTTGCCGTCGTCAGGGCGTCGTGAAGTGCTTGAAGCCGCGGCGACGTGGCGAGGTTGCTTCGAGCCGCTTGATTTGGCGTCTTGCCGAGCGGCATTGGGGCCAGCGCAACCTGCTCAGCTCGGTCGCCTGCCCTGTGGGAGTGCAAATAGCGTTTCGCGGCGGCGACGCAGGTGACCAGGGAGTCGACGTGCGGCGTGATCTGGTCCTTGGGCATCCGCGTTGTCACGACGATGGTTCTCCTCTCCGTCGGCCACGGTGTACTTCCGTCACGGTGTGCAGCTACGGGCAGGTGCCACACGCCAGAACACGGACACCCACCGAATCATTGCCCGGCGCCGTCCGCTCCGTGCAACGCGTCCACGCCCCCGGGTTGCTCGATCGCCTCCCTTGCGTCCAATCCATCGACCCCGGGTGCGGCAGCTGCATTGATGCTGGCATGATAGTCCAGCACCACTTGCCGTCGAGCGATTCTTGGTAACACGAACGGGCGGCAATCGAGCAAGATTTTCTGCGCTTCTTCGGGAGTGATGCCGCGGCTGGCAATCAGCCAGCAGGCGACTACCGTGGCGCTTCGCGCGCGGCCCGCTTTGCAATGGACGTACACGGTGCGACCACTCTCTGCGTGTTGGCGAATGAACTCGACCCCCTTCGTAACGTCCTCCAGCGTGGGAGGCGTGAAGTCGATGGTCGGCAGGTGCAGTTGCACAATTCCGACACGCTCGTAGTCGGTGCACGGCCCGCCATATTCGTGACACGTATTGATCACTCCGGCCACACCTTCACCATGTAACAGATCAACATCAGAACGAAACGGGACGGCGCCCAGAATCACATGATCGTCGACTCGGCTCCACCAGTCGCGAACCTTCAGCGTCCGCCCCAACAGGACGTTCCACGCCAGCGTGGGCCAGTAAACCAGCCGTGCATACAACCAACTCATCGGATGGGACTCCCAGCGTTCGGTGCTGTCCGGGACTCAAAAGGATGGCAAACCTGATGCAGCCATCTTGAAATATTCATCATGCACCCACTGTTGTACATCAGCCGAGTGGCACAGTGGCAGGCGCCATCAGATCTGCGTCGTTGCCGGTGCGCATGGCGTTTAGGGTGGATCGTGCCCGCCTGGATTGAAAGGATGACAGCGGCAGATCCGCCACGCGCCTTTCAGCGAACCATGAAATGGCCCATACTTCTTCACCGCCAGGATAAAATAATGACTACAGCTGGGCGTGAAACGGCAGTTCCGTCCTAACAGCGGACTGAGAAAAATCTGATACAAGCGGACGCAGCCGATCATCGTCCAGGCGGGCAATCCGACGAGCGTGGCCCAGAGGAATCTCATGACGGCTCCCGTTTTGCCTTCCGTGCCACGCGACGGCAGAGTTGGGGAAGCGATTTCTGAATCGCGGCGAGGCTGGGGACCGCACCCTTGCGCGGCCGCGCCACAAAATCCAGGCCCACAGGGATCTTCGTCGGCGACGTGCGAAATGCCTCGCGGATCAGCCGCTTCCATCGATTTCGAACGACGGCGTTGCCGACCTTCCTGGAAACCGACAGGCCCAGGCGTGCGTGGGACAAGCCGTTTTGGCACCCCCGCACCACGAGCATGCCATCGGCCGCGTAGGCTTGTTGTTGATAAACGCGGTCGAACTCCGCCTGTTTGCGCACCCGCGACCGTTTGGGAAAAACGTGCGAATTCGACGGGTCGTGGGTCGTCGCCAATGCGTTATCACCTTCTATGGGCTCGGTCACCCAGGGCCCGCGCCGGAATCGTGGCTGTCGCTCTCCGTCTCGTCGATTTCGATCATGGCCTTCTTCGCCCAGTCGTCAC
>JAUIHJ010000571.1 GCA_030432015.1 bacterium | reverse complement strand
ACAGCGTACACTGAACAAGGTGCTCGACCCCTCGCCCAACCTGTCTGTTGACGGCGATTTCGGCGCGCAGACCGAAGCCGCAGTGATGCGGCTGCAAGCAGACCGAAAATTGACAGCCAACGGCCGCGTCGATGAGTCGACCTGGCTGGCTCTGGGTCCCTTGGTGACAAGCGACAGACCGGTCCCTGCCCCGGCCGTCGTCAATGCAGAGAAGCTGCCGCTGGAACCCGTCGACGCCCTCGATGGCCCGCCGCTGGTGACCTGCCGCGCGTGGGCGATCGCCGACGCACGCACCGGGCAACTGCTGTGGTCGCACGAATCGGATCGGCCGCTGGACATTGCCAGTACAACCAAGCTCATGACGGCATTCATGATTTTGAAATTCGCCGAGTTGCATCCGACCGCCAACATCCTGGAGGAGGAGCTTGTCTTTTCGGATCGCGCCGACGCGACACGGGGCTCGACAGCGGGCATCGTCGCAGGCGAGCGGCTGACTGTCGGCGAATGCCTGTACGGCCTCCTGCTCCCATCCGGGAACGACGCGTCGGTGGCGTTGGCGGAGCATTTTGGTGACCGCCTGGCTGTTGTGCACAAGACCAAGGACGGCGTCGACGCCGACCGCGAAACCGAGACTGCCGACGATCAGGATGACACCATCGATTCGCTCGCCCGGTTTGTGGAAGGCATGAACAGGACGGCCGCATCGCTGGGGATGTCCCGGACCTCGTATCGCAATCCCCACGGGCTGACGGCGGCGGGACACGTGTCAACCGCCGGCGACCTGGTGAAGCTGGCCCAAGCCGCCTGGCAGTTACCGCGCCTGCGAGAGTATGTCGGCACGCGTCAGCGAGGCTGCACGGTGGTCGGCGTTGGGGGCTATCGACGCAACGTCTTGTGGCAAAACACGAATCGGCTATTGAAAATTGACGGGTATTACGGCTTAAAAACGGGGACGACCACTAAGGCCGGTGCGTGCCTCGTATCGACTTCACGGCGCGGCGACGACCAGTTGTTTGTCGTGGTTCTCGGCGCCAGCTCCAGCACCGCCCGATATGTTGACTCGCGCAACCTTTACCGCTGGGCCTGGCGGCAGCGCGGGCATCAGCCGGAGTAGCGCCGCTGGGTGTGCCATTGGGCCGCCAAGACGATAACCCCGGTCAACGAGAACGCTGGCCCCTCAACGATGGTCCACCAGAGCGGCATCTGCTCGACCAGATCAATGATCAGCATTGCTGCGCCGTGCAGCACGGTGACCGCCGCGACCCAGCGAATCAGTTTCTCGTAACGGACCGTGTCGGTTGCAAGCAGACACAGGAAGATCCCGTGCAAGCCGTACATCAGTGATCCAGAACGGGCGAGGTAGGCCGCGACGGGAGCGTCGGGAAAGTCACCCAGCCCCGCCCACTGGTGACCGGTCTGCATCCACTGGACCGGCATGACGACGGCGATGAAGGCCACCATATCCATGATGCCAAACGTCCGCAGGATCACCTGCAGCGTGCTCGGGGTCGATCGGATGGCAGACTCGCGGGTCAGCATGGCGGGGTGCAGGGAGGTGCGTCAGATTCGTGCCTGACAGGCGGGGAGGGTGCGGTTTGGTGTGGCTGACGGGGGAAGGCCGTCAGCGGAGTGGTTGCCGTTCAATGAAGGCACGCATCCGCCGAACTTGCTCGATATCGAGCCCTGGCGGTTCGGCGTCCAAAATCCAATCCAAATCAGCCAAGGCGGCTGCGCGTCGCCCCATTTCTGCGTGCAGGACGGCCCGCATGCCACGCAGCCGGAACGCATCGGGTTGCAGTGCGATCCGGGCTTCGAGATAGCGCAATCGACCAGACTTGTCGCCGTCACGATCAGCCAGATTGTCAAGGTTCGCCAGTATTCGAGAGAGAATTTCCTGTTTCGTCGCCGCGTGCAAATGGATCTCGTCCTGCAGATTTTCGGTGGCGACGCCGACGATCCGAGCGGCGTCGTCCCGCGTCAGACGTTTACCACTCTCAAAAGGATCGATCAGTTGCGACTCACCTTCGCCGGGCACATAGCGCACCACGAAATGTCGCGGCAAGCCGACGCCCTGCAGATTGAGGTCGAGTCGTCGACCGAGTTCCATATAGAGGACTGACAGGGTAATCGGCAGCCCCTCGCGGTCATCGATCACGCGGTTCATATAACTATTGGCGCGATGGTAAAAGTCGAAGCGGCTGCCGTGATACCCGTGATCGGCGAAGAGGTACTGGTCGAGCATCTTCAGCCGCGTGATGCCGTCGGCGTCATCTTCAAACGTCTTGCGAATCTCGTCGGCCATCCGATCGAGTTCGGCGACATAGCCATCGACGTCAAGCTCGACCTGGTCCAGCGTGGCAATCAGCATAGCACCGCGAAACAGGTCGGCCTGCTCCATCTGCTCGGGATCGGCGAACGCCGACAGTTGCTTCGCAATGACACGTGTCTGAATTTCCTCAGCCAACTGTCGCAATTGATCGGCCTTCTGGGAAAGTTGCTTCGCCTGGTCTTCAATTTCCTGGGACTGTCTGGACAGGACCGCCAGGGTCGCCGGGGCCGATTCGGTCAGCGGTTCCAAATCGCCTTGCGTCAACGTTGTGTAGGTGGGCAAGGCATCGAGCTGCCTGGTAACGCGGTCGACTTCCGCCGGATCCGTGACCACTGCGGGGATCTCTTTGGCCAAAGTGAATTTCTTGAATTCGGCAACCGTCTGACGAAACTTGGCAAGTCCGACCCGGCCCGAGGTAAAGGTCGTGTCGCGCGATTCGAGGACCAATTGGCCGTTCAGGTAGCACAACAGCTTGTCTTTCTCGACGCGAATCTTGAGATCGTTCCACTGGCCGGGCCGATATTGGTCATGGGGACGATCGTGCAGAACCTGCCACGAGTAAACCGTCGGTCCGCGAAAACAGCTGAGGCGAATTTTCCCGCTGCTGGGATAAAACCCGTAGTGCTTGTTGTTGCCGTCGGAATGAAAGACCAGTCCCGCCGCCCCGGACTCGTCATCCATCTTCACAGAGACCGCCAGTTCAAACGGCACTTCGGGCGTTTCCAAGGCGGACAGACAGAGCGACCTGCCCCCAAACCCCTGGCCGGTGCCGCTGACCTTGATTTTGCCGGCTTCCTGCCGCCAGTCGCCACCGAACAGCGGCACCCACTGCTTGGTGTCGATTGCACCGATGTTCAACCAGCGATCGATGGGAACAGGATTCGGTTTTTCGAGCAGCACCTTGAGGACGTTGCTTTGGACAGCAAAGCCGATATTGCGTTGGATCGCGGACTTCATGTTGACGATTCCTAACACGTTGCCACGCATGTCGACGACCGGTCCACCACTGTTGCCGGGTTCGACCGGCATCGCCAATTGCAACAGTTCCTGGCCTTCAACCTCCCGCTTGGCGGACACGACACCATTGACAACACTGTTCTGAAGACCCCATGGATTCCCCATGGCGACCACGGCCGTCCCCTGGTCTGCCAGGTCCGAATCACCCAGTTGCAGGGGTACCAATGGCTGGTCGTCAACGGCGACGCGAATCACCGCCAGGTCGACACTACGATCGGAAGCATGCACGGCGGTCGGCGTTAACTTGCGACCGTCCGCCATTTCGATCGTAAAGGAGCGGCCTTCGCCGATCACGTGGAGATTCGTCGCGATCAGCCCATCTTCCGCGACGACGAATCCCGTGCCGATGCCTACCTCTCCGCCGGACCGTCCCGTCGCACGAATGGTTGCCAGCGACGGTCGCAATTGCTTGACAACCTCCGCCGCCGAACGTCGCGGTGGCTCGGTCTGGCCGGTCGGCGTGATGGCGGTGGCGTCGTCGGCCGGCAACCGATGTGCGGCGAGCAAGACCAGGACCAACATCGTCATCGTTCGAGGCAATTGCATGGTGGCTCCACGGGTAACGCTTAGGAACGTCCGAGAAATAGGTTGCCGATGTTTCCGTAGCCACCATCGCCCAGCGGCGGCTGTCCACGAACCGGCGAGCAGAGCTTCGACAATCCTCAGGACTCAGGATTAGCAGACCAGCAGCGAGACCACCCGCCAACGGCTCCGGCCAATCTGTTTCAATTCTAGCGAGCGACCATGTTGGCCGCCACTTTCGCGGATGGTATCCATTTCGAGCAAGCGGGGGCTTCCAGGGGGCCACGCCGGGGAAACGACCGCCGCTTGACGCCTTCGCCAGATGCAACCTAGGATTGACGGTTATGCTTTTTGTCGCGGGATTTTACAAGGTTTCCAATGGAAAACACCAAGGTAGGAATTGTGGGCCTGGGTAACGTCGGTAGCGGCGTGGCTCGTTTGCTCCTGGAAGAGTCGGAGCGGATGACCCGCCATGCCGGGCATCAACTCGTCCTGGCCAAAGCGGTTGTCCGCGATCTAAGCAAACCGCGCGAGATTGACTTGCCCGCCGATGTCCTGACAGACGATCTGGCTTCGATCACAGACGATCCGGAGATTCGGGTCGTCGCACAGTTGATTGGCGGGACCGACGTCGCCCGCACGGTGATGTTGCGGCTCTTGGAAAGCGGCAAGGATATCGTGACGGCCAACAAGGCGCTGCTGGCCGATCACGGTCCGGAATTATTCGATCGAGCCAGGGAACTGAACCGGTCGATCGCCTTCGAAGCGTCGGTCTGCGGCGGCATCCCAATAATCACGAATATTGGGCAGTGCCTTTCGGCCAATCAGATCACGTCGTTGAGCGGGATTTTGAACGGGACGAGCAATTTCATCGTCTCGCGCATGGAGCAAGAGGGGGCCGATTACCCGGCGGCCGTCGCAGAAGCGCAACGCCTCGGTTTTGCCGAAGCGGATCCGACAATGGATGTCGATGGCACCGATGCGGCGCAAAAACTGAGCATCCTGGCGCATTTGGCCTTTGGCGCGCGGGTGCATTGGGACGAGATTCCCAGAATCGGAATTGATACCCTCGATGCCGCCGACTTGAAGTACGCCAAGGAACTCGGCTACCGCATTAAATTGCTCGCCATCGCCAAGCTGAACGGCGAGCTCGAGTTGCACGTTTCACCGACCCTGGTGCGAGAAGGACGCCCGATGGCCGAGGTCCGCGAGGCGTACAATGCCGTGACGGTGGTCGGCGACGCGGTCGGTCGTGTCTTTTTCCACGGCCTCGGGGCGGGCCAAATGCCGACCGCTTCGGCGGTTGTTTCCGATTTAATTGACACCGCGGTGGGGCGGACACGGATTACTTTTCAGACGCTCGAATTGTGGTCCGGGCGAGCTCCGCGGGTGAAGCTCGGCGATCACGCTGACGCACGGGGACGTTTCTATCTGCGATTCACGATCCGTGACCACCCAGGCGTGCTGGGTGACATTGCCGGAGTCCTGGGCCGACACGACATCTCGATCGCCTCGGTGATCCAGCATGAACCCGAAGTACACGGCGAAGATGAATTGGTCCCGCTGGTGATCATGACGCATGTCGCCAGCGAAGGAGCGGCACACGCCGCGATTGAAGAAATTGACAGCCGAGATTACACGCTGCAAAAAAGTGTCCGGATGCGGGTCTTGGACTGATTCGTGCCGGCGCGGGCGGTCCGGCACAGGTTGTCACGACAACAAGGCAGTTGGCTCGCAAGACCGCCCGCCACGTCCGCAAAACATTGAATTCCTGGCGGCGCA
>JAUIHJ010000570.1 GCA_030432015.1 bacterium | reverse complement strand
CACCTTACCCGCGAGGGACGTCCACTCCGCAAACGGCGTTATGCGTTTTCTGAGAGTTTCGTCGCCATTGCTTACGGCGAACTTGCCAAAGCAACCGGCGACGCGCGTTACGCCGAGCAGGCACGGCGGACCTTTCAGCGATTCCTCGATCACAACCTGAGTCCACAGGGAGTCGAGCCGAAATCTACGGGCACCCGCCCAACTCAGGGTTTGGGCTTTCCAATGATCACCATCGCCACGGCCCAAGAGTTGCGAGATTCCATCGGCTTCGACGAGGCGGACACCTGGATCGACCGCAGCATCGAGACCATTCGTTGCGACCACCTCAAGCCTGACCTCCAGTGCGTGATGGAAACTGTGGCACCGGGGGGCGGCATCATCGACCATGCCGATGGCCGGACACTCAACCCGGGTCATGCAATCGAAGGGGCCTGGTTCATCATGCTCGAAGGCAAGCTGCGCGGCGACCCGGACTTGATTCAGACCGGCTGCACCATGCTCGACTGGATGTGGGCCCGCGGATGGGACGACGAGTACGGCGGTTTGCTATATTTTGTCGACGTCCACGGACTTCCGGTGCAAGAATACTGGCACGACATGAAGTTCTGGTGGCCCCACAACGAAGCCATCATCGCGACGCTGCTGGCCTGGCAGTTAACCGGCAATCCCAAGTACGCCGCATGGCACCGCCAGGTACACGACTGGTCCTATCAGCACTTTCCAGATCGTCAGCACGGCGAATGGTACGGGTACCTGCACCGCGACGGCAGAATCAGCGTCCCGTCAAAAGGTAACCTCTGGAAGGGGCCGTTTCATTTCCCCCGCATGCAATTCGTCTGCTGGCAACTGCTCGAAGAGATCGCCAACAAGCGACCGATTCCTACCGGGTCATGAAACCGGCGCTGCAGGCATGCTTGGGAAGATCACGAGTACCACAATGGCGTAGTAGTGGCACGCACTCGCCGCGATGACAAGCAGGTGCCAAACCGCGTGAAAATAACGAACGTGTCGATCAAATGTCAGAAACAGCGTGCCGACCGTATAGCTCACTCCACCAGCCACCATCCAGATCAGGCATTCGGTCGACACGGTCGAAAACAGGACCATCGCCGGGATCCAGCCGAGCAAGACATAGGTGCGGGCGGAGAAATCGTTGACCCGATAGTGGCGCACCACCTTGGAGTAAAAACCGCTGATCGCAGCACCCCACATCAACACCAGCACGATTCCACGAAATGCGCCGTCCAGCCCGGACCAGACAAACGGTGTATACGTGCCAACGATCAACAGGTAGATAACGCCCTGATCCCACGCACGCAGCAAAAACTTCGCCCGTGGTCGCTGCACTGCATGCGAAACCGTCGAAATGGCGTACACCGCCATCAATGAAGCCGTATAGACCAGGCAACACACAGCCAACCCGAGATCAATCGACCCAGTCAAACTCAACACATACACCGTGGCGCCCACGCTCAACACGAACCCGGCACCGTGCGTGACGGTATTGATCACTTCCTGGTCGGCCAGATGTTCCGTGCAACCTGTTGCCATTGATTCCGCGCTTGCCATAGTGATTCTCGTCAAACTTGATTGCGGATCGAGCGGCCGATCCCAATCGGATCATCACCCGCTGCTTCGCCGTAATGACCCACAACGATAAGAGCCTCGCGCACCGTCCGAACCTTGGACCGTGTTTTCGACCAGTTGGCGTACTGTAGAAAATATTGGCCCCGAGGGAAATGCTCGCTTTCTTGCCGAACCCGAGTTCCCCGAACTAGACTGGCGACAACAACCTACCAGCCCGGAGACGACCATGAAGCTGTCCATCACCGCTCTTACGCTTGTCTGCCAGATGCTAGCCCTGCTGGCGATCGTGCCGCTGAGTGCCGCCGACCAGATCACGAAGCAGCGAAATATTGCCTATCTGGGGACCGACCGCCAAGAAAAGCTGGATCTCTACCTGCCGCCGGGTCATCCATCGCCCGCAGGACCGGCGCCGGCGGTCCTCATCATTCACGGAGGAGGCTGGGTGGGTGGCGACAAAGGCGCTGCTCGTGAACAGAACATTGGCGAGACGCTGGCTCAAGCCGGTTATGTGTGTGCGAGTATCAATTATGTACTCGGCACCGACGCACCCGAGGCGACTTTTGTCGACAAACTCGCCACCGTCTGGCCACGCAACCTTCACGACTGCAAGACGGCTGTCCGTTACTTGCGCAGCCGCGCTGGCGAATTGGGCATCGATCCCGCACGGATCGGCGTGATTGGTGGTTCAGCCGGCGGACACTTGGCGGCGATGGTTGGTTTTACCGACGACGACGATGTCTCGGACCCGCGCGAGTTATACTCGGGGCATTCCAGTCGCGTGCAGGCGGTCGTGCCAATGTATGGTGCCCACGACCTGCTTGATCTGGCGACGGCCCGAAAGCTCGACGACCAAGAGACTGCGATGGCCCTCTGTCGCGCCGCCTCGCCGGTCACCTACCTCACGCCAGACGATCCGCCGACGCTGATTTTGCACGGCACGAACGACAAGCTGGTCCCAGTCCGTCAATCTGAATTGTTGGCAACGGCATGCCGTCGCAATGGTAGCGAGTTTCGTTTGGAAATCGTTGATGGTGGGCCGCATTCGTTTCATCTTCAGCCCAAACAGCGCGACCTGCGTCCGCTCGTCCTGGAGTTCTTCGCTCGACACCTTGGCGCTTCGTCCAAGATTCCGCCGCGTGAATTGCGTCGCGAACGCTTCACCGTCGACGGGCGCCCGGCATTCGTCATTTGGCCGACGGTCGAAAACTCCACACCGATACCTTGGGTACTTTACGCGCCGACGCTAGGGGAAGGTCTGCCCGGTCCCGCCGAAGTTTGGATGTTTCGCCAGTTCCTGGCGGCAGGCATTGCGGTGGCCGGCATCGATGTGGGCGAGTCGTTTGGCAACCCGTCGGGACGAAGTACGTATGACGCGCTGCACGAGCGTCTCGTCGAGAAACACGAATTCGCGCAGCGTGCTTGCCTGCTGGCCCGCAGTCGTGGCGGCTTAATGCTCTACAACTGGGCCATTGACCATCCTGAAAAGGTGCGGTGCATCGCGGGAATCTATCCTGTCTGCAACCTGACCAGCTATCCCGGGTTAGCGCGAGCCAGCGGCGCGTACGGGTTCAGCGCGGCGGAATTACAAGCCAAGCTAAAGGCACACAACCCTGTCGAACGGCTCGAACCGCTTGCCGCGGCGAAGATCCCGATTTTCCACATTCATGGTGATACGGACCGTGTTGTGCCGCTGGACGAAAATTCCGAACTGTTGGCCGGGCGGTATCGGGGCTTGGGCGGCAGCGTCGATCTTTCCGTTGCAGCAGGGCAGGGCCACAACATGTGGCGCGGCTTCTTCGAGTGTCAGCCGCTGGTGGATTTCATCATTCAGCATGCCGTGGCGACGGCCGAATCCCACCACGACAACGCGCCCTGAACGAAGCGTATTGCCGGCATGGTCGCGTACCGCTGTCGAGGCCGTCGCCGAGCGGAATTCACACCGCGCGGTATCACGCGACGATCTTCAGTAATTCCGAAAAACGGCGAATCCCCGGCCGTGGTTCGCTCGTCTCAATACGCGTCTAGCGGTGCGCAGTTACAATCGAACTCGGCGGGCAGGCAGTTCATGCCTGGCCATGTCGAGCATTTCCCAGGAGTTTTCCCATGAGACAATTCGCGCAGTTGGCATTCGCCCTGGCCCTCATGGCCTCTCGCATGACCCAGGCAGCGGAGATCGATTACATCGAAGACTTCTCACTGTCGGATGATCGACCTGCTGCCCTCCAGCAGCTGATCCCAGGATCTGAAGATCACTATTACTACCGTTGTCTTCATTTGCAGAACACCGAGCAATTCGATCAGGTTGACCAACTGCTGCAGGCGTGGATCAAGCGATACAAAGAGACGCCACGGGTGATCGAAATCCAAAATCGGCAGGCCCTGCTGACATACCCTCGGAATCCGGCCGAGTCGCTGGAACAAATTCGCTCGCGACTGGGAATTCAATTCAACCATCAGCGCGAAACGATTGGCGAAAAGCCGAATCTTCCCACCGCCTTGAATCCAGCCCTGATCGGACGACAGCGACTGGTTCAGGAGGCGTACAAGCGGCACCAGCACACTGCGGGATTCGAGGATTCCGCGTTGGACTGGCTACTCGACACGCCGCTCACCCCCGACGTGCGACGCGATCTCCTTGGTCGACTGCAACTACCGGATCACGAGAAGCTGGTCGAACTGATCGTCGCCGACTTGAAGCATCAGTACAGCAAACCGTTCGGCTCCCTGACAATCCATCGCGCCCTACTCCGAAATCAACTCGATGCGTGCCTTCGTCTCAAACCCGATTTACGAAATCAATCCGAATTCGTCACAATCTACCTCTCCAAGCTGCACCCCAACAACGATCTGGACTGGCGACAGGATCCGGCCGCATATGTGGCGTACCTGGACCGTCTCACCAAATTCGTCAATTCACTTGACCCCGTGCACAACTCGCTGAAGGCCCACGTTCTGTACCATCGTTTGGAACACGATCGTACCGTCGGCATCTACGACAAGGCGCGGTTCATGGCCTACCTCCAACTGCCGCGAAAGGTTGGCTACATGGAGGCCAAGTACATGCAACTGGAGAACCACCGCCAGTTTGCCGCCGATCTTAATGCGGACTTCACGAAAACCACCCTCCTACCGCGCGTTGGTAACGACGAACGTTTGGTGCGTGAATACCTGCACCACTTCTTCCTTAACGAGACATCGACGACACCCTACGAGCCCTACGTCGATGACGTGTTCCTCCGCCACAATCTGGCCGAGACGAAGATCGTCAACGGGCTGGGAGAAGCGGAACAATGGTATTCGCTGCTGCCGCCCGACAAATATCAAGCCTTGAAGGAACGGATCGATATCGATTTCGCACCCACCAACCTGACACGCTTTTCCGCGGACGCTCCGGTCAGTCTTGACCTGGATATCAAGAATGTCCGTTCGTTGATCGTGAAGGTGTTTCGGATCAACGAACGCAACTTCTATCAACAACAAGGCCGCGAGGTAAACACCGACATTAAGCTGGACGGGCTTGTCGCCAACGAGAGGAAGACCTACGAGTACACGGATCCGCCTCTGCGTCGCGTCCGCCGGCACTTCGAGTTTCCGTCACTCACCAAGCCAGGTGTGTACGTGATCGATTTTATTGGCAACGGACTGAGCAGCCGGGTTGTGATTCGCAAGGGCAAGCTGCGTTTCCTGGTACAAGATCATGTCGCGGGCCAAGTTTTTACGATTCTGGACGAACAGAACCGCAAGGTTGACGATGCTACTTTGTGGCTGGCCGGACACGAATATAAACCACTCGACGACGGTCGCATTGTCGTGCCATATTCGGCCCGCGCGAGCCGCGTGCCGATTGTGATCTCGCGCGGCGGATTCTCGTCGCTGGACTTTTTCCATCACCACGCCGAGTCGTATCAGCTCGCCGCCGCATTTTATGTCGACCGCGAATCCCTGCTCCAACGACATCCGGCCCGTGTGATGGTGCGCCCTGGTCTCTACGTGAACGGGAGCCCCGTCTCGGTTGGGGCGTTGGAAGACGTGCGGTTGACGATCACGTCGATCGATCATGATGGTG
>JAUIHJ010000569.1 GCA_030432015.1 bacterium | reverse complement strand
CCACAATTTAAGCGCCTACGAGACCAACCGGCTCTTCATGAATGTGGATGGCACACGGTTCATGGATGCTTCATTTGCTTCGCATGCCAACATCGACTCGGATTCTCGCTCGATCATAACCGGTGACATGAATGCCGATGGTGCGGTCGACCTGTTGGTCGGATCGGTTGGAGGCGGTCCCTTGCGGTTGTTCCTCAATCGATTTCCTCGTAACCATCATCGCGTGAAGCTCGAATTGGCGGGCACCACCAGCAATGGGTCAGCCATCGGTGCACGTGTCGAATTGCGTTGTGGTACGCGGACGATTACGCGCAGCCTGTTTCCCGCGAACGGCTTCATGGGCCAAAGCCCGGCGGAATTGGTAATCGGCGTCGGCGAAGCGACGACGATTGAAGAATTGGTGATCCGCTGGCCCAACGGCGAGACGCAGTCGTTCGCAAATCTGCCGGTCGACCAGCGCCTACAGATCACTGAAGGCGCCGCCGAATATCACTCGCTTAGCTTTTGAATTTGCTGGCGGTATTTGGCAGCTTCTTCCGCCTGACCGGTTGCGGCCGCCGCACGGGCCAGCAAGGCGACCAACCGCCGGTCGCTCGCATGAACCGGGTACAGTGGGCGTAATCGCTCGAGCGCCTTGGCTTCCTGCTCGCGGAAGAGCAGCAGTTCGGCCTCCAGCAAACGGCATTCAAGATCCGCCGGCGCGGTGGCCAGGGCAGCTGTAATTTCACGCTGGGCTTCATCAATCTGGCCCTCGTCGCGTGCGGCCTGAGCCAGAAATCGGCGGGCGTTGATGTCCCGCGGATTTCGCGCCAGGCACCACTCGGCTTCCCGCCGCGATTCCGCCGGTTGACCGGCTTCGGCATACGCGTAGGCCAAGTCCAAGTGCGCTGCGTAATGGTCCAGCTGCAAGTCGATGACGCGCAGCAATGGCGTGATCATTTCGCTGGTGCGGCCCAGATCGTCGAGCAGCTCGGCGACCAGGAAATGCGCCGGCGCATGATCTGGATTTAATTCCGTACTCGCGACGGCCAGCGGCAGGGCGACTGCAGCGCGCCGTTGTCGAAAATAGAGCTCGGCCAACTGGAACGGCGGCAGGAAATCGTCCGGTGCTTTTTCGATGAGTTCGAGCAGCACGTCTTCCGCTTCTTTCAGCCTTTCGCTGGCGAGGCAAATCCAGACAATCTGGCGCCGCGCCTCGAGATACGACTCGGATGCCGGTGGCACCTTCCGGAATTCCACGAGTGCCCGCGGGCGATCGAATTCGGCAAGTACGAGTCCAAGCTCGGTGCGGACTTCCCAGTCTTCGGGTCGACTGGCCAGATGTTGCAAGTAGAGCTCGGCGGCTTGGTCGAATTGTCCGCTGGCAACCCGTTCCCGCGCCAGCGGCAAGGCTGCCGGGGGTGTGAGTGTGCGGACCGTGGCCACAACTACCCAGACGAATGCCGCGGCCAGCAGCAACTGAATTAAACGTTTCAGCCGCGCAGGCTGGCGATGGGTTTTACCTTGATCTGTCACGGTGGCACGTTCTGTTTCTGCCCGGATCCTTGGATCAGCCGCCAGGGTCGGTTGACGGCCAGCGAGGTCCATGTTTCCCGCTGGCCACCCGGCCACGTCACCGTGACGCCACACGGACCATCGTGTTGGCCAAGCCCGACCAGGATAGTCGATTCGTCGCATGACAAGTACCCAGTCCCCGCTTGAATTGAGCGAAGGAGGGTAAGTTCGCCGACCTCGACGCGCACCAGCGCTCCGATTCCGTCGCGATTACTCTCTCGACCAACCAACGCGATCCGCAGCCAGTTCCCCGCCTGACCTGCCTCGGTTCGCAGCAGGGCGGCCGCGTCGTGATGACAGTTGATCGCGACATCCGGGTCACCATCGCGATCAAAGTCCGAAATTGCCGTGCTGCGGCCGACGCGTGGCGTGCGAAAATATTCCCCGGCGCCATCGGAGACATTGTGAAACCGGACGCCGTGTTGATTTTGAAATACCAGCGGCAGTTGGGCGAAGGGTTCGTTCCGGTCGACGTCCGGCAAGCGATCCTGAACGTGGCCGTTGGCGATCAGCAGGTCGAGCCATCCGTCGTTGTCGAAATCTGCCAGGGACGTGCCGAAGCCGAGCCGCAAGCGGCTCGGCGCGCCCAGACCGGTTTCTTCGGTGACATCTGCGAAGAACAATTGCGTGTCGTTTCGATACAGGGTATTCGTTTCGCCGTAGTAATTTGTCACAAAGAGGTCGATCCGGCCGCGCCCCATGAGATCCCCCGCGACGATTCCCATCCCGGCCTCATTCTCCCCGTGCCGATTGCGGGAAGTACCGGACGCGGCACCCCGATCGAGAAACCGACCCTGACCTTGGTTTTCCCAAAGATGATTCTCGGTGGTGTCGTTGGCCACGTAGAGGTCGATATCGCCGTCCTGGTCCAGGTCGGCTGCGACGACCCCCAGCCCCGCGCGCGGCGGGCCAAGGAGGAGACCGGCCTCGCGCGACGCCTCCACGAAATCGCCCTGTCCTGTGTTGCGATACAGCGTGTCGTGTAATGCCTCGAGCAACGCTGGGTGGCAGCTAATTGGTATCGTTTTCCCGGCCGCCGTGTGCTCGCAGGTGGGATAATCGGTAGGCCCGAGTCGGGCATAGTTGGTGATGAACAGGTCCAGGTTGCCATCGTCGTCGAAATCCCCCCAGACGCAACTTGCACTCAAACGGCCAAGACGTTCTGCTTGCGGCAATGGGACGGGCGAGAACGTCCCATCGCCGTTGTTGCGGTACAGTGTGTTGCGGTGGTAGCCGGTGACAACGAGGTCGGAAAAACCATCGTTGTTGTAGTCTGCGGCAGATACCGCCATGGAATAGTCGACGTTCGCCAGGCCCGCCAGATGCGTCACATCGTCCAAGGCATTGCCCAATCGGTTCTGGAATAGCGTGTTGGTGACGTTGCTGGGGGTGGCCGAGCCGGAGGTGCCCTTGCCGGAGGTGTCGGCACCGCGGTCCGCGTGGCCATTCTCGGGACGGTCGCCCGCAGCGGCCTGAGGTGACCCAAAGTCCGTACCCTGGCAGCAAAACAGATCGGGCCAGCCGTCGCGATCAAAGTCGAACCAGCCGATGCCGGAGCCGAGAAACAGGTGGATGTGGCGCTTTGAAGTCAGCGGTGAATAGTGGTGGAACTGCAGGCCGATGGAGGCGGCAACGTCGACAAATTCCAAGGGGCCGCGAGGTGGCGGGGACGGGCCGCCGGAATCGTCCGTGGCGGTGTTGCGCGGCAGAGGTCGTTCGGGCTGCGCGGGCGGGTTGCTGGATGAGCAGCCCCCGAGCACCCATCCACCAGCCAACAATCCAACAGTCAGGCTGGCCACCCAATGGCGACCATGAATCTGGCACTGGCTGGCTGCTGGCCGTGTTCGTCGGTGGCGAAGATACATTGCGCTTGGCTAATTGCCGACTCGAGCACGGTGTGCGCGAGAAGTCACGAAACAAAAAAGAACCGCCCGACTACCAGGTAGCCGGGCGGTGCATGACTTGTCGTTCCGATGGCAGGAAAAGAATCAGTCGCCGGTGAACGCGTCTGATTCGCCGCCAGCCCGCGTACCCGTGGCACGCCATACGATCGTATCCACGGTTTGCGGGATGAACTTAACCGAACCGTCGGCATACGCTCCCTGAGCACCGCCGGGATGCATGCTGGAGATTGGGCGACGCCCCGAGTTGCCGTTGTTGTGATTGTCTACCCAGTTGACCATGTCCGGGCAGCAGTTCTTGGTGGGGCAATCGGGATGAATGTCGGCCGGTGGGTTGTTGGTTCCGGTCGTCACGGGCATGCAGGTCGCAATTCCGTTCTTGTAATAGTTGGGGGGATAGCTCGTTTCCGCCCCGCAATATCCCGTTTCTGCGATCCAACGGCGGCAACGTGTGCCGGTGTGCCGACCATTGGAGGTTCGCCAAAATGGAACGCCCCGAAACACTTCGCCGACGATGATCGTGTTTGAGGCGCCATCGGTGAGGTTCTTGAACGACGGAGGCTGGATGCCCGCAAAGATACCCAGTTGAGCCAGGTTGCTGGTAAAGGGGTTCGCCGAATTGCCAAAGATACCAGCATAATTGGTCGGTGCATCCTGCCCGTTGGGCGGCTGCGGTTCGCTCGGGCACTCGAAGGACGGAATGCGCACGTAACGGGCTTGTGGCGTCGACGAGTAATGAGGTTGCGGGTGCGCGTAACAGGTCGTATCCAAAACCCGCTCGAAGTTGATCGTGTCGTACAGCGGCTGTTGTTCCATGTACGGCAAGATCAGGGCGCGCCAACTCCAACCAGCTGAATTAAACCAGCCTGGGCAGCCCGGATAGGACGTCGCGTTGGTGCCAAACGGTTGAGTACCGCCGTTGACCAACTGTCCACCTCGCAAAGGCGGAAACGTCTTGTAGGTGTCATGGTAGTTTTGGATGGCCAAGGCGGTCTGCTTGAGGTTGTTTCCACAACTCATCCGACGCGCTGCCTCGCGGGCAGCTTGCACGGCAGGTAGCAGCAACGCGACTAAAATGCCAATAATCGCGATGACAACCAGTAGTTCCACCAGGGTGAAACCGGCCCGACTCAGTCGACCTTGACCGCGCCTTTCTCTGCCTATGTTGGTTTCATGCATGGGTAAGCCCTCTCAAAAGTACCGATGAAAAAAATGAAAATTTCGCAAGAAATGCTTGTCGAATTCACGGCTAGCGTAGATTTACCGTCTGCGAAAGTCAACATGCATCTCGAGCCGATCGATGGATTTTCGACCATTCGCAACGCGAAGCATGAACCAAAGGTACTAAAATGACCTGTTTGGGTGGTTTGGTGAGGGACCGAAGGAATGTAGCGGCGCGTCGTCCAAATTCGTCCCAGGTTGCCCCCAGGCGAGTTTGCACCATGCTAAATGACCGAGCGCGATTCTGCAGCGAACACCCTGTCAGGGGGGCAGGCACCTTTTTCGCCGACAAGCGGTTTTTCCGCATTTGAAGCTGGTGGGCGGCGAAAAACGAGCCGGTCCCGGATTGTCGCCGAATTGCACTCGGTCCTTTAGGTGAGGCGCTTGGTCGATTTATCTGGCGCGATGCATCTGAGGGGAATATCCAGCATCCCACTTGCATCGTATATATATTGCTCGTTCGAATTCACTCGCTTACAGCGAAAAACGACAGAAGAGAAAGGTCTACCGATGAAGAAAGTTGTATTCTTGGCGGCGCTCCCGTTGCTCGGACTTTGTTTGGGTTGTGGTCCAAAGGCGACCGATACCAGCGGTTCGGATCCCGCGCCCACCACGGAAAGCACTCAGGCGGAGCTGGAGGCAGCCATGGAATCTGGCGAGATTGACATGGAGACCTACGGCAAAGAAGGCGAGTAGTTCGCAAGACCCGCGCGTCGCACCGCGATCGATACGGCGCATTGAGCTCCGAACGGAATTGCGAATTCCGTCCGGGACGCGTGCAGCTCATGTCGCGGTCGCGCGCTGTTTTTTCTTCTTGCCACCCAATCCGGCAGCCGATAGGCCGATCAAACCAGCGGCCAATCCGGCCCACAATAAGCGCCCGACGCCTGCCTGCGGGACCAGTGCGTCGGTGTTGATATCTGGCAGGCACAGGCTCGCTACGATCGGGAAAATCAGCGCAGCAAGCAGGCCGCCGATCAGA
>JAUIHJ010000568.1 GCA_030432015.1 bacterium | reverse complement strand
CCTGGCTTTCGGCCTGGGTCAGAATCAATCGCGTGGACGCCACATTCAGCACCAGCCGGCCCAGAGTTGTCGCCAACAATAGCGACGGAAAGATACTGAACTCCAGCGGAGTCTTCACGTAGACCGTTGTCAGCAGGACGATCACCCCAATGGTAATGTTGGCTGCCAGCAAAAGATCCAACATTCCAGCCGGCAGCGGCACCAAAATCACCAGCACACTGGAGATGATGCCAACCGGGAGAATGAGATCCTGCCATCGCGAGAATCGATTCATTCTGAACGACCGAAGTCTTGACGTGGCTTGTAGAAAGGACAATAAACCCAGGACCGCTTTGGCCCCAAAGATGAGGGCGGGAGAGTACTGCAACGATGCGGGCCTGTCCAGCCCGATTCACCAGCCCTAAAGTCCAAGGGATAGACCTGTCACCCATCGAAGTGAGGGGAACTCCAACAACGCAGCTGGCGATCACCCGGACGCCGACGGAAGATTAAGCATGAATGCGCGCCAGCGATCCTCGAATTCGTCTAATTCCGCCGCGACGAGGGTCTCGAATCGTTCCACGGCCGACGCGGCTGGCGCGACCGCCGCACCCTGTACGGTCACACGCGGCCCGCTCGCGGGATCGGTCCGCGCCAGCACGTCGGATGCCTTCGGTCGTTCCCCCCCTTCCCGCTTCCGTGGAACCGCAAATCTGGCCAGCGCGTCGCCATCGAGCAATCCCCGTTCAAACGCCAGATAATAGGCCACCCCCCACGCGTAGAGATACCGACGATCCGTCTCGTCGGCGGCGTGCCGCACCAAAAACGTCGCATCCGACGCAGATAGCAGATCGACGAGACGCAGTGGCGGGCGCATCGCAAGGTCCTGCTGCAGCTTTGCCAGCAAGACGGGATCGGGGGCGTCGAGCCGCAACACGTCGAGATCGAATTGCGCGCTCTCGAAGATCTGGGCCAAGCCCTCGTGCAACCAGCGATCCAGGTGAAAATCACGCTGCGGAAAGACAAAGTTTTCGAGGTACGCGTGAAATCCTTCGTGATAGAGTCGCTTCAACATTCCGCTTGTCGTTTCCACGAACAGCGCATCATTGCGGCGGTTCGCTTCCTGAATGTCACGCTTCAACCGCAAGTGCTCCTCGCGCCAGCGTGTTCGTCGCAGCGCCAACTCCGTTTTGATCTCCTGGCGCTGAAACCCGCCAGCCACCATCTTCTGCGTGACGTCCGCCAGCTGCCGCTGAAAATCTTCCTCCAAACCCTCGAATGCTGCCAACAACTGTTCATGGTTGCGCCGAATTTCGGCCAGTTGATCGCCAAACCGCGACAAATCGCCCCCCGCCGCGATCATATTCTGCCGAGGTGCATAGAAGGCCGGATTGGCAATGTCGAGCTTCCAACGACGCAACTGGCCACGAAACTCGTCCCGGGTCCCGAACAGTACAATCCGCAGCCGACTGCGGGGAGCCACACGCGGGGGCACGAGTTGGCGAAAGCCGCTGAATATCTGTTCGATTCGCACAATGCATCGCCGCGTCGATTCCTCGTCCGCGGAACTGATCAATTGAAACGACTGGCCCTCGTACACCAGCCGCCGGGACGCTCCATTCTCGACCGGGCGCAACGTGATCGTCTCCATCCTGCGAGCTTCGATCGTTGCACGCTGCTGAAACGTGCGGAACCGGGCGGCCAGTACATCGAGCTGTGCGGGCGGCAACGGCTCGAAACGCTGCACGTCGCGGCGCGGGATAATGCGCACCATCGCGGACATTGGCTTGCCGGGATGCTGGCTGATGTGAGCAAACTCGACTTCGGTGGCAGACACGCGCAGCAGCAGCCCGCGGTATGTGGTTTCGCTGTGTAACACCAGCGTCTCGAAACGCCAGGGAGACGATGGGTCAAACGCCACGTTGGGATTGGCCGGCCGCGAGCGCAGCATCGGCACAATCGGGCGCGGCGGGCCCTCAACCACAACCGTCCGACGCCCCTCACCCGGCGTCACAATCGTCGGCAAATCGGCATCGCCAATGCTCGCGGATGACCGTGCATCTGCCGGCATTGGCTCACCTGGCGTGCCATTTTCAGGCGATGACCGATCGGGCGCGGAACTCGGTCGAGTCGGTGCCGCAGGGGTACGTGCATCCGCCGAGCGGGCGCCGGGCGAACGCGTGGTTGGCAGCACCGGCCGCACTTGGTCATCATCGGCAATTACCCAGACGCCGTGTGCCACGATACCAAGCACCATGACCGTCAGCCCGACCCAGTGCGCGGGACACGAGATGCCGGACAGCCACGATGTGGGCAGAATCATGCAGGTAATCTCGGACGATGTGATACGACACAACCGTGCGCCCGCCGCGAATGCGACGGCCCCTTCATTGTACGCCCCACCGATCCACAAAACGAATTCCGGCTAAATGACCGAGTGCAATTCGGCGACAATCCGGACCGGCTCGTTTTTCGCCGACCATCCAATTCAACTGCGTAAAAACCGCCCGCCGGGGAAAAAAGATGCCCGTCCCGCTGACGGGGTGTGCGCTGCCGAATCGCGCTCGGCCATTTAGGTCCAGCGCTGGATGGGTGCCGTCCCTGGCAATCCGCAACTCGACAATGCCCGGCTTGCCGGCCATCAAGGCACGAGGCGTGAGTTTTGGAGGTGCGTCTTGGTTAATGCCGTCGGCATGTCAGGCTGCAGCCTGCGTGCATGGCGCTTGGCGAATTGGGGGAGGTCAACCCGGCGCTCTCCCCTTAGCGGCTCAACGCTTGACTCTCGCTGGAGGCGGCGTCGCAGGCGGATTGGGCCTCGCCAATCCGATACACGGCCTCGTCGGTTCGCAGGATCATCGCGCCGTCGACAACCGCCGCGCCTGCCAACATCTCGCCGGGCAACACGTTAACCGCCAGCTTCTTGAATGTCGTCCCTGGAGCGATGACGGTCGTGGTGGCATCTCGGTCAAGAAAATAGATGCGTCCATCAGCATAAACGGGCGAAGCCCAAAATCGCGAACCGATCCTCTCGGCCCAGTGCATCTCCCCCGTCTTGGCATCAATACAAGTGGCGACGCCCTTGTCCGAGGCAAAGTAGAGTTCGTCACCGACCAGGAGCGGCGAGGCCACATTCGGAACCTGCTTCTTAAACCGCCATGCGATGCTTGGCTGCGCTGCGCTCCCCTGCCCTGCAAGCCGCACCGCCAACAATTCTGACTTCATATAGCCGGTGCAGATGTAAAGCAGCCCGTGCCCCGCGACGGGTCGAGGGGCATTGGAAAATCCCAACTGACCGTATTTCAATCGCCACAACTCGTGACCGGTCTCCGGGTGATAGCCGTACAGCCAATCCGCCGCCGGAGAAATCACTTGGGGCGCGCCGTTGACGTCCGTCACCAGGGGCGTTGCATATGATTTTTGAAGTTGCGGATTTTCATTGAGTTCGCCGGTGCGATCGGTCTTCCAAGCAATCTCGCCAGTCGCTTTGTCCAACGCGACAATGTACTGCTGATCGATCCCATCGCAGTGGACGAACAACAATCCGTTCCAGAGCACAGGTGTGCTTCCTGGCCCGTTTTCGTGCAAGACGCGCAACGTGCGATTGCTCCAAACAACCTTTCCCGTGACGACGTCCAGGCAGGCAATCCCCGACGGTCCATAGTGGCAATACAGCCGCCCGTTCTCGATGATGGGGGTCGGCGTCGCATAGCTGTTTTCGTGGTGGATCATCTGAGGGTCGACTTCGTTCAGCACTTCGATGTCATGCTTCAATGCGCCGGTCCGCAGGTCGATCCCAACGGCGCGCAGGCTGACAAACTCTGAGATCGTCAGCGGCTGCGAATTCGTCGTCGTTTGGCGACGACGCTTGGCATCCTCGGGCGACGCTGGACGATCGATGGCGGTCGTCACCCACACCATGCCCTCCTCCACCACCGGCGTCGACCAACCGTGGCCGGGGACTTTTACCTTCCAGGCGACATGCTCGGTTTCGCTCCACTGCACCGGCAGCCCGGTCGCCGCGGAATGACCTTGGCCGTCGACGCCGCGCCATTCCGGCCAGCGATCCGCCGCCGACGCGGCTGGGGTTCCCACTGAGCTGAACAGCGTTCCAGCAACGATCGCCAAGAAAAGCAACTTCATCGAAAATGACATGCAGAGTCTCCGTCTCAATCTTCTGAGTGTAAAAATGTTTCCAGGCGGAATGTTTTTGGGCGGAAGCGATGAAAGGGTGAAAGTTCGTCGCACGACCTTGCCTGTCCCGCGACACGCCACGCCGTATGAATCGTCTGACCTCCACCAGTTTCGTCTCAACGGCGTTTGGGCCAACGCGTTTCAGGGTCCGGCAGCGCTGCCGGGAACGCGTGGGTCGTGGACGCCCATAAATCGGCCGGCAGGATCGCGGTCAATGGCCTGAGTAACGCCAATACGCTGGACAACGTTCAGTTGATGACCTCGCCCCTTCAATGCCTCCAGCACGTCGGCTGAAAAGCCGGACTCAATTTTCAAGACGTCGGGCCGCCATTGATGATGAAAGCGAGGCGAGCTGAGGGCCATCTCCAGGCTCTGATCCAAATCAAGCCGGCGAATGATGCCCAACAATACCTGATTGATAATGGTTGGACCGCCGGCCGCCCCCAGCGTCAGGATCGGCTGCCCATCACGCAGCACGATCGTGGGGCTCATGCTCGACAGCGGGCGCTTGCCCGGTGCAACCGCGTTGGCTTCAGCACCGATCAGCCCGAACGCATTGGGCACGCCTGGCTGAATGGAAAAGTCGTCCATCTCGTTGTTCATGACGATTCCGGTGCCAGGGACGATCACTTTGGAGCCAAAAGTCGTGTTGACGGTCGCCGTGATCGCCACCCAATTCCCCTCGGCATCGGCCGCCGCAATATGCGTCGTATGCTTGGGGCCGAACAGGTTGGTCGTCGCGGCTGGCGGCTGTCCGTGAGCGGGAACCGGGGTCGCTCGATCCACATCGATCCGGTCCGCCAGTTCCGTCGTGTAGCTCCGGTCGACCAAGCCGAGCGGAACTGGCGCGAAATCAGCATCCCCCAGCCAATGCGCCCGATCCGCAAAGGCGAGCTTCATCGCCTCAGTCACGACATGCACGAACTGGGCGGGATCTTCTTGGTACATTTGACTGAGATCGAACCGCTCCAGCATCTGCAACATTTGGGCAACATGAATTCCGCCCGAGCTGGGCGGAGGAAACCCGACGATCGTGAAGTCGCGATAGGTGGTCTTGAGCGGAGTACGTTCGCGCGGGCGGTATGCGGCAAAGTCCTCGCGTGAAAGAATGCCACCGTGGGCCATCATCCAACGATCGATGGTTGCGGCCACGGGTCCGTTGTAAAACCAGTCGGTCCCGTGCGCCGCGATGCGGCGGTAGGTCTGCCCCAGATCGGCCTGCTTGATAACTTCACCTTCGACATACGGCGTCCCGTCCGCTTTCAGTAAGACCGCAGCTGTTCCTGGAAAACGTGCCAGCAGCCGCGCGGTCGCGCGCAGATCGGCGGCGAACGGTGCATCGATGGGAAACCCCTGCTCGGCAATCTCCGCAGCGGGGATGAGGAGTTTCGCCAAGGCGAGTTGGCCGTGTTTCCGCAGTGCCAGATCATAGGCCGCCAGCGCGCCTGGGGTACCGGATGCCAATGCCCCCAGTTGACTCATTTCGGGGTCTGGTTCG
>JAUIHJ010000567.1 GCA_030432015.1 bacterium | reverse complement strand
ACGCCAGCGTGACGTGAGGGCATTTTTCGGTCATGCATGACTCGGCAGGCATTCGCTCACCTATCCTCATCCTGTTCCGCGGGGCGACGGCGAAGCGATTCAAGTTGTGCAACGCGCGCACTGGCAGTCGCATTTCCTGGCTCAACCTTGAGGGCCAGTTGGGTCACCAGCAGTCCTTCGTCGATCAGGTCGACATCCACGCAAAGATCAACGATTTCCAACAGGGTCTCTGCGTCGGGTTCCTGGGACAACACCTTGCCAAGGCGATTTTGAATTCGGGCCAGGACCTGCGACTTGCGTAATGCCGCTTGCCTGGCATCAGGTCGATCGAGCCCACGGTACGTGCGCGCCAAGCCGAGATAGGATTCGCCGTTGGCCGGATCCGCTTCAAGCACTTGCTCGAAGCATTGTGAGGCTTCCATGAAGCGGCCTTCGTGATTGTGCAGATGGCCACGTAGACGCAGTAGGAGCCACGGGTCCGATGACCCTCGTGCCGGCAACGCTTCGATCGCCTGCGTCATCTTGGCCCAGTCGTCCTGCTCGTAGTAGCACGCCACCAGTGCCGCCTGCCCGTGGAGGTTATGGGGCGCTTCAGCCACGCATGGGAGCAAGATTTCTTCCGCCTCGTCCAACCGCCCCTCGCCGATACGGTATCGCCCCAGGGCAATCCGCAGGCTCAGGTCGCCAGGATCTTCCTCCCACAACGTTTCGAGCCACTGCACACTTTGCGGGCCGTTCCAGCGGAGTAGCGTCGGAAAGCAATACGCCATGGTCTCGAAGGGGCCTGCCTCGCCAATCAGATGCACGACACGGAGCACATCCTTGCGTTCCTCGAACCGCAATTGGACTTCCAAGAGAAAGCGGAGCATGTCAAGCGCCTCGACGAACTGCTGATGGGTAATGAGGCTCTCTTCACCAACGCAATCGATGAATTCGCGCAGATTGCGTTCAGCGTCACGCCCCCGATTCAGTCGCATCAGCGCTTTGGCGGCTTCCAGTCGAGCTCCCGGGCCATGCACGTGGTCCATGGGAATCGTGTCATAGCAGGCGACGGCCGCCTCGAGCGTCGTGTCGTCGATGACGAGCTTGTCTCCGAGCGTGACCAGAACATCCAGCCGATCTGGCACTTGCGAATGCTTGAGCTGCCACGAGCGGGCCACCTGATCATATTGCGCGCGCGTGACCCCCACCGGCAAATCCAGTTCTTCGCTCCAGAATCGGGGAACGACAACCACGGCCGTGATCAGCAGACCGGCCGTCATTAGACCGAGCAGGAGCGTCTTGCGTGGCGAAGGCACGATGTCACCTCTCTCGCGGCAAGTTGGACCGAGGCGCAAGCAGCAACCGTCGCGTGCGATGGCTGCGGCAAAAAACCGCGGCCAACACGTGCTGTCCACACATGTTGGCCGCGAAAATTACAAGCATGCTTGAGCCGCATCCACGCGATCAGTCCGGGAAGCTGACCTGCTCGGCCCCTTGAATCGTCTTCACCGCACGATACGTATTGCGATCCATTGTCTCGCTGACGAATCGCACCGAAGCATCGCCAAGGGTGACTTGGGCACCACCTGGGTGAACGCTCTTAATGCCATGCTGTCCATCGCCGCCGGACCAGCAATGCATCTTGATCCGTCGCCAATCCGAACCATTGCCAACACAATCGCGCATGTCGTCGGGATTGCCCGCTTGATAGTTGATCCCCCAGCAATCTCCCCAAGCACAACCCGACTGCATCGATCCACGACCGAGCGCCCAGGTGCCACGCGGATCGTCGACCCGCGGGCCGACGCGAAATTCGCCGACAGCGATCGTGTTGCTGGTGCCGTCGGTGATATCCGCGAATCGCGCTGCTTGATATTGCCCCGCGAGACCTTTTTCAAAAGCATTTTCAACTCGCCATTCCCAGCGGAAACTGGTTTCGAATCGATAACTCCCGCTGATCCCGTAGCTGCATCGACCCCAGTAACCCGCGGGCGAATTGATATTCGTGTAGCGCGTCAAGGCATTTTCGGGCTTCGCGAAAGGGTCTGACGGACAAACGTAACTGGGAATCCAGGCGGATCGTACCGGCGCATTGATATCGGTAGACATGGCGACGTTGAAGTTCGCCTTGTCGTGCAGTGGCGACTGCTCCATGAACGGCAACACGAGGACCATCCAACTCGGGCCGTAATTCTGCCAAACCGACTCACCGTTTCGCGGCATCGCATTCTGGCCCGTCGGGCGATTCCAAGGAATGTGGGCTGGAGGAAAAATTTTGTACGTGTCGTGGTAGTTGTGGAGGGCCAGTCCCAACTGTTTCATATTGTTACCGCATGACATGCGGCGTGCCGCTTCGCGTGCCGCCTGAACGGCAGGCAACAGCAAGGCGACCAAAATACCGATAATTGCAATAACTACCAGCAACTCGACCAGAGTAAATCCGCGCGCCGGGCGCCGGGCGCCGATCTATTCGAAAACACTTCATCGCAATCTCCCATAAAAAAGGAACATAAATGAATAAAAAGGTCACATCGACTTAAGCTGTGGACCGGCCAAATGTACAAAATCAATAAATTGCCGATGGCCAGCTCAGAACGACGCCCCGAAAACCTACCCTGCGGTGGCGTCTCTATCACGAATGTGAATTTGACGAATAGCGTCACTATGTATCAAATCGTACCGAACGGTACCGGGGCCGATGAAAGCAGCCACCTCGCACGACCGCAACTTGTTGGCGCCGCAAAAAACGCATGAAGTTGCGCAGAATCATGTCTGACCATCTCGCCGGCGCGCCAGCATCGCGATTGGCTCGCTCGTAACGGCCCGCGACGATGCTTGCTTTGAAACAAGCATGAGCTCGCCCCCCAGTGTCACCACGGGAAAACCCGCCCCCTCGAAAGGGACACCGCATCGCCGCCTGCTCGGCGTCCATCCAATCCCGTTGCCGACCCGCGATCAACTCAGCAGCAACTGCAAATCCTCGGTGGTCAGGCTGCGGATCACGCTGTCGTCAGCGGCAATCAGAGCATCGGCCAGCTGGCGTTTGGATTTTTGCAGGTCGAGAATCTTTTCTTCGACAGTATCTCGCGCAATCAACCGGTAAGCAAAAACGCGGCGCGTTTGGCCGATGCGGTGGGTTCGATCGATGGCTTGCGCTTCGACGGCCGGATTCCACCAAGGATCAAGTATGAAGACGTAGTCGGCAGCGGTCAGATTTAGTCCGCTGCCACCCGCTTTGAGGCTGATCAGGAACAGTGGGCACGCGGCGTCTTCCTGAAACCGCTTGACCTTTTCTTCACGCTTCCTGGTGCGGCCATCGAGGTATTCGTAGGTGACCTGCTTTTGATCGAGCTGTTCGCGGACGATCGACAGGAGGGACGTAAACTGAGAAAAGACCAACGCCTTGTGCCCCTCGGCCTGAATTTCCTCCAACTGTTCCAGCAGAGCGTCGATTTTGGCACTCCCTTGGGACCGCTTTTTCTTGTCGATCAAACCTGGATGGCAGGCCGCTTGTCGCAGTCGCAGCAGCGCCTCCAGCACGTGAATTTTCGATTTCGCCAGACCATGTTTTTCCACGCGCCCCGCCAGTTGCAACCGATAGTAATCGCGAATTTCGTTGTAGTTCTTACGCTGTGCCGGAGAGAGTTCGCAATACAATGTCTGTTCGGTTTTCTCCGGCAACTCAGTCAAGACCTGCTGTTTGGTGCGCCGCAGAACAAACGGTTGGATTGCTTGTGCAAGCGCATTCAACGTGCCGGTGTCGTCGGCGGTGGCGGACTTGGCCAGCGATGCAAACGACGTCGTGCGGCCCAACATACCCGGATTAAGAAACTCGAACAGCGACCATAGTTCGCCGAGATGATTTTCGATGGGCGTTCCGGTCATCGCCAGGCGATAACGAGATTGCAACAGCCGACACGACTTGGCGGCTTGTGAATTATGGTTCTTGATCGCCTGGGCTTCGTCCAGGATCGCGTAATCGAACTCGATCGCCTTAAGGTCGACGATGTCGCGCCGCAGCGTGCCGTACGTAGTCACCACGAGATCGCAATCATTGATGCCGTCCAGCTGCTCCTGGCGTCCGACCCCTGTGTAGTTAATCACCCGCAGGTTGGGCGTGAACGTCTGGGCCTCGTCAATCCAGTTGAAGACCAGGCTCTTCGGCACGACGACCAGCGAGGGGCGACGTTCGGACTTTTTCCCAAGGCGACGCGACTGCAGCATGGCAAGCACTTGAATCGTCTTGCCGAGCCCCATGTCATCCGCCAGGCAGCCGCCAAAGCCAAAGTCGCGGAGGAACTTCAGCCAGCCGAGCCCCGTTCGCTGGTAGGCTCGCAACTCGCCATGGAATCCGCGCGGCTCATTACGATCCTTGACGCCATCAAAGTTCCGCAGCCTGTTGCGCGTACGCACGAATCCGGCGTCCAAGGCAACCTGATCTTGCTCGGCCAGCAGGACATCAAGCAACAGTGTCTGGGTTCGGGAAAAGCGCAAGGTGTCGTCCCGAGACTCCCCGAGTGCGGCCAGCGATCCAAACTTCTCGAGCCACGCTTCGGGCAACATGCCGGCCGACCCATCATCCAGCTGAATGAAACGCTGGCCCGACTGGGCAGCGGCCAAAAGGCTGGGCAGGGAAGCGGAAACCCCGTCGAAATCGATGCCGCCATCCAACTCGAACCAGTCGATATCCGTCTTCACGCTCAAGCTGAAATGGCCCGCGGCACGAATCGGGGTGCCTTCGGATTCAACCAGCCATTGTGCGCCAACCAGCTTTTGCACGATGTCGGCAAACCTGCGTCGCGACAGTTTCACATCACCGTCTGCGTAGCTTGTACGGCCGATCTTTCGCAAACCGAACTCGAAAAGCTGATCCAGCAGGCCTGCTTCTCGCTGACGATCACGGAGCAGGGTATGGTCGCTGGTTGCGTCGTACCAGCCCGTCAGCTGATCCGCGAACTTGACTTCGTATCCTTCCACTGCGCGTTCGGCCCCACCCTGGAGATGCGCTGAAAGTCCGTCCGTCGCCACGGCCGGGTCTTGCCCTTCGCCACGGTCGCCTGCGCCGCGATCAACATCCCCCTGCCCCGTGTAAGCGAAACTGACGTCAGCATACAGGTCGGTATCCGCCTGCCGTTCCGGCTTATGAATCAGGAGTCGTCCGCGCGGCTGGCCAATGGTCTGCCCGGTCAGCAAACTCGGCGGCAATGTCACTTCCGGCGGTTGTGGCCAGGCGAGGAAAGACGCGAGAAAGGTCGCTCGGTCGGCATAAGGGACGGCAATCGGTTCATGCTCCTGGATTGCCTCCAGCCACGTACTACCGCCTGGGATCTCAAGCCGACCGGCGAAGTCGGGAAAGAGCACCACATCGTCTTCCAGGACCAACACCGCGTCGCGCAGTGGACGTGCTTCATCTCCGCGATGCAGTTCGCCTTCGATGCGCCACATCTGAGCGTTGTCGTCCTCGCGAATGACGAGTCGAAACCGCCAAGGCTCGCCAGCGTCCCACTCCAATGGCAGTGCTTCGCCGGGAGGCAAGCTGGTATCAAGCAACCACGCCAGGCGCCCCGTGGCGGCCATCCTGGGAAGCAACAGTTCGCTCGACCCCGCGTTCAACAGGCAGCTCGAAAGCCGTTGCCAATCGTTGCGGTAATACCCATACGAGGTTTCAAAGTCGACCAGCCGGTCAAATA
>JAUIHJ010000566.1 GCA_030432015.1 bacterium | reverse complement strand
GCGTGCCATAGATGAACAGTAGGACCGGAGCGAGTTTAGCTTCAGGTTGATTCATATCCACGTGCTCCAGCATAGGCGATCTGAGGCGTGAGGCTTCGAGGTCAATATAACCCAAAACCGCGTCCCACAGTTCGCCTTCCCGGCTTGTGTGGGGATATGGCACCTCTTAAATTGCAGGTTCCGTTCTCTCCTGATCTTTTGATTTCACAGGTGCTTGATGGGAAGTGATACTGGTGGTGGCAGTCACCGGAACGCCGAGCGACCGCGACGAGAAGCGTTGCTTGAAGGCTTACTCAATTCCGCCAATGATCTCGTCTGGTGCACGTCGGTCGACGGCACCGAACTCTTATATATCAATCCGGCCGCCGAACGCGTTTACGGTCGGCCGCTGGCCGAGGTCACACAGAATCCGCATTCGTGGCTCGAAGCGATTCACCCCGCCGACCGGGCCGAAGTGCTGAGCAACCTGGCGGGCCTACTTGATCGTGGCAGGATCGAGCAAGAATACCGGATCGTACGCCCGGATGGGAAGGTCATCTGGCTGCAGGACCACATCAGCGTCGTTTACGACGAACTGGGCGAGCCCATCTGCGTCGGTGGAATCGGAACGGACATCAGCGCGATTCGCGAATCGGACGCGCTCTACCATTCCCTGGTCGAAAGTCTGCCCCTGAATGTGATTCGCAAGGACATGGATGGGAAGATCGTTTTTGGCAATCAACAGTATTGCGAAACGGTCGGCGATCAACTTGAGAATCTTATCGGTAAAACGGACTTCGATCTCTTCCCCTCCGAACTTGCCCGAAAATACACCGCAGACGATCGGCATGTTCTCGCCACCGGCGAAGTGCTGAACGATATCGAGAAACACCAGACTCCCGACGGCGAAACGCTCTATGTCGAAGTCTTCAAAGGTCCGGTCCGTGATTCACACGGCAATATCACCGGCATTCAAGTCATGTTCTGGGACGTCACCAAACGACACCAGGCGGAAGAGGCGCTCAGCCGCGAGCGGGATTTGATGCGGACCTTGATGGACCACATCCCGGACTGGATCTTCATCAAAGACACGCAGGGGCGGTTTGTGACCGTTAATGATGCACTGCTGCGTGTCCTGGGCGCGCCGTCCCACGACGTTGTCATCGGCCGGACAGACTTCGACTTTTTACAGCCGCATTTGGCAAATCAATATGCGGCAGACGATCATGAAGTCCTCGCGTCGGGGCAACCGCTGGTTGATCGCGAGGAAATTGGCATCGACCCGGACGGCCGCGAATTCTGCTTGCTGACCAGTAAGATTCCCATTCGCGATAGCAATGGCAAGGTGTGCGGACTTGTGGGAATCTGTCGCAATATTACGAAGCACAAGAAGGCGGAAGAACAGCTTCGCGAGGCCAAGATCGCCGCGGATGCCGCGAAGGAAGTCGCCGACGCGGCCAATCGTGCCAAAAGCGAGTTTGTCGCCAACATGAGCCATGAAATCCGCACACCGATGAATGGCATCATCGGCATGGCCGAGCTTCTCGCGGACACGGAGTTGGGGAAGGAGCAGAACGAGTACCTGACAATGATCCAGCAATCTGCCGAAGCGCTGCTGGGACTTCTCAATGACATCCTCGACTTCTCGAAGATCGAAGCCGGTAAGCTGGAACTTGAGTCGATACCGTTCAACCTGTCCGATTCGGTTGGCAAGACAACTCGCACGCTGGCGGCCCGTGCCGCGGAAAAAGGGCTCGAACTCGCCTGCCGCATCTCGCCTGACCTTCCAGAACGCTTGATCGGCGACCCCGGGCGGCTCCGCCAGATCATCGTGAATCTCGTTGGCAATGCAATCAAATTTACGGAGCGCGGCGAGGTCGTTGTCGAAGTGGAATCGCAGACGCGAATCAACGGTGAAGTCGTCTTGCACTTCTCGGTCCGTGACACCGGCATCGGGATCGCCGAAAAGAAGCAGAAGCTGATTTTTGACGCGTTCAGCCAGGCGGACGCGTCGACGACCCGGCGGTTTGGCGGAACGGGACTTGGCTTGGCCATCTCCTCGCAACTGGTCCGCATGATGGGAGGCAGCATCTGGATCTCCAGCGCCGTCGGCCGCGGCACAACCTTTCACTTCACCGCCGAATTCAAGGTCGCCGAAGACCAACCTTCAACCAGCCGCTTTCAGTTGGCATCACTCAGCGAAATGCCGGCCCTGGTGGTGGACGATAACGGCACGAATCGTCGCATCCTTGAGGAAATGCTGAAGAGTTGGACACTTCAGCCGACGGTGGTCGACAGTGGCGTCGCGGCACTCACCGAAATGCAACGAGCGGCCAATGACGGGCACCCGTATAAGCTCGTTCTGCTCGACTGCATGATGCCCGGCCTGGATGGTTTTTCGCTGGCCGAGTTAATTGGTGGCAATTCCGCGCTCGCCAGCCCAACCATGATCATGGTCTCTTCGGCCACGCGAGCCGGCGACGCAGAACGGTGCCGCAAGCTCGGCATTAACCGGCACATGACAAAGCCGGTCATCAAATCAGAGCTATTCGATGCCATCGTTGATGCATTGGGCGAGCAGACCGACGAGATTCCGCTCGTCGAGCAAGACCTGCCGGAGATCGCCGGGCCTCCGCTTCACGTCCTGCTAGTGGAAGATGGTTTAATCAATCAACGCGTAGCCACCGGCTTTCTGGAACGTGCCGGGCACAGTGTGTCGCTGGCCAACAACGGCCAGGAGGCCGTCGACACCACGCAACACCAGAGCTTTGACCTCGTCCTCATGGACGTGCAAATGCCGGTCATGGACGGCCACACCGCGACACGCCTCATTCGTCAGCGCGAGCAAGAAACTGGCGAACACCTTCTGATCATTGCCATGACCGCAGCTGCCATGAAAGGAGATCGCGAAGAATGCCTCAATGCCGGCATGGATGCCTACATCTCCAAGCCCATCAACGTAGCCGAGCTTTTTCAGACCATCGCGCGGCAGACACACATGACAACGTCGCACGACCAGACAACGCCGGCGACGCGAGTCCCAGTGGACGTGACGGCACGACCTGTCGTCGACTTTGAAGCGGCTCGCGACAACGTGCCGGGGGGCGACGACGTGCTCGCCGACCTGGCGGAAATCTTCTTGGAAGAGTGCCCGAAACTGCTGAGTGAACTCCTGCAAGGCCTCGCCGACAACGACGCCGCTGTCGTCCACCGCGCTGCCCACACACTCAAGAGTTCGTCGCGGATCATCGTGGCAAGCGTCATGGCAGATCTGACGGCGCTGATCGAACAATTGGCCGCCAATAACGAGCTTTCCGATGTCGAAGAATGCCAGCCTAAGCTGCAAGCCGCCGCAGATGAAGCGTGCGAAGTGATTCGCAATTGGCTGACAGCCGCGGGTCACAAGCCCGGATGATGCGGTCACTCCCGCGTTCCCGCGGCTACGACTCGGGGAACCGTTGCCTTCGTGCCCGAATACTTCGCGTTCACCAAACGCTAAATGACCGAGTGGAATTCGGCGACCATCCGGGACCGGCTCGTTTTTCGCCGCCCATTCGATTCCATTGCGGAAAAACGGCCTGTCGGCGAAAAAGCCACCTGCCCCGCTGACGGGGTATGCGATGGTGAATCGCGCTCGGCCATTTAGACGCCGCGAAGATCGAACAGCTTATCGAATCGCCGGCTGGCGAACTGATCGTGCACATGTGGTGTCAAATTGCAGAGTACCAGGTGCTTGCCGGCGGCCGTCGAGCGTTTGTGAACGATCAGCAGCATGGAGATCGCCGCGTTGGAGATATAGTCAACGTGCGCCAGATCGACGCTCACCTCTTCGCAATCGGCGCGTCGCAACAAGGCCAACAACGTCTCCTTGAGTTCTTCCAATACGTTGGCGGTAACAAGTCGCTTTGCCTTTACCCGCGTCAACCAACTCGTTTCGGAATCTGGCGAGCGGTCGGTCTGCAGTGAGTCAACCGATGTGTCCTCACCCTGCCCGGCGGCGTCGGTTGTCAACGTGTTCGGCTGGCTCCGCTGAATGGCGTAGACAAGCGATCGCGAGAGCCAGTTGGCATTGACTTCGCTCTTGACCAAATAGTCCGCCGCCCCATGATTTAACGCCGCGATCGACAACGTCTCGTCGTCCGCGCTTGTGTAGACAACGGTGGGCACGGCCGGTGCTGCCTGATGCAAACGGAGGAAGGTATCCAGGCCATCACTATCCGGCAATGTCAGGTCTAAGAGGACCGCATCAATGCCGCCTCGAGCGAGCCGCGCCACGCCGTCCGCAAGGTTGTCCACACAGGCGACTTCGAACTGGGCCGATTTGGCCGAGTCGAGCATCTTTCGGGTAAGCTGAACAAATAGCGGGCTGTCCTCGATTAGCAGAATCTGAACTGGTTGTTCCATGGTGCGCCTGGTCTACGTGTTCGCGTCCACCGTGGTGGCGTCCACTTCAATAAAACGGCCTGGCCTGGTCGACGCCGCGTGACAGAAATGGTTGCTGACAGGCCGAGCCTTGCCGCGTTTTTCTCGTTGCCGACCTAGGACAGGGTCGAAGCCTTTGCTTGCCGACGCATGAACAGCGTCACTTCACTACCCGTTTCGTTAAAGGTCGCCTCGTCCATATGCGAACGCAGCAGCAGGAAGTCGCGACTGCCGGTTGTCTCCGTGGCATCCGGGTCGGTGACGTCCGGCAGCGCCGCCGGGTCAAAGATCGGCCCATCACCATCCTTTGCGCGAAGCGTGAAACGGCCTTCGTTCTCGTCCATCCACAATTCGAATTCAATCACGCGATCGCGATACATCGCGTTCTCTAAGGCTCCGCGGAGGGCAACCCCCATCCGAAACGCATCCGATGGATCACCCAACCGAATACCCGCCGCCATCTGCTGGATATAGTCCACCAAGGGGCGGATCATGGCGTGGTCGTTGGGCAACTCAAGTTCAAAGTGCACGACCTGAAAGCAATCCAGCAGCGTCTGGTGCGTCTGCTCCGCGGCGCGATCGGCCAAGGCTTCGAGTACCGTTGGCAAGAGCCAATCTTTCAGCATGCGTTTGGGTACGTAGCTTGCCGCACCTTCGGCCAAAGCATTGACCGCAATCACCTCGGTACCACCGCCGGTCATGAGTATCACGGGAATATCCGGATAATCGATCCGCACCGTCGTTACGACTTGTAGTCCATTCACCTCCGGCATCTGCAAGTCCGTGAGAACCAAATCGATCCCGCCGGCCTTCAACCGA
Source organism: bacterium (assembly GCA_030432015.1). GTDB lineage: Bacteria > Planctomycetota > Planctomycetia > Pirellulales > Pirellulaceae > ARS98. The sequence continues at coordinate 453 of JAUIHJ010000566.1, read as the reverse complement.
CTCAAAGCCGCCATGCCGCCGTCGACCACCTCCACCGTGATCGATTCGTCTTGGGCAAGCACCTCGGAAACTAGTTTTCGGTCGAAAGCCGAATCGTCAACAACTAGGACGGTTGCCATGGCGACCCCCTCAGGGAAAATACGAGATACTTGTGCTAGAAACTTTCCGCAACGTGTCCTTCAGCCGGATGCCCAGTCGTGCGAGTCGCCCAGCAGATCTCCGCCATGAGCGTTATTGGGTTTCCCACCCGCGCGATCGCAGTTGAGACTCCCAGGCGATCAGAATCGCTGACGCGATTCGCCCTGGACGTGGCAACCCACGTCATTGTTGCAAATTCCGCCGCTCGCAGCTATATGCCCCGTGGGAAAGCGGGAGATGGGCTGCTGGCCCACAACGGGCTGCTGCTGAATTACGAGCAATTTGGAGGATGGCTGCCAGGGAACTCGGCCGAGG
>JAUIHJ010000565.1 GCA_030432015.1 bacterium | reverse complement strand
CCCGGTCCTTACCTGTTGGCGCGGACGATGTGGCTCGAGTGTGTCTCGGATCGCGCCTACGACTCGCGCGAAACGCTCGCGGACGATATCGTGGCGGTATTACGCGCCGAGTTATTCCACCTGTTAGCCGCGGGCGCAACGGTTGTTCAGTTCGATGAACCGGTGCTGACGGAGGTGGTTTTCGGGGCACCCCCGGGAGGGCGTAGCTTCATGTGCGGTGCGCTGAGCGACAAACGCGAGCCGCGGGAGGAGCTGGCCTTCGCCTCATCGCTCCTGAATCGCGTAGTGGAAGGCGCACCGCGTGAGCGGACGGCGATCCACATTTGTCGCGGCAACTGGAGCCGCAATGAGAACGTTGCGTTAGTCGGAGACTACCGTCCGCTGCTGGCGATGTTGGGAGAGTTGCAAGTCGGCGGCTACTTCCTGGAGGCGTGCACACCGCGTGCGGGTGAGCTCGAATTCCTGGCGCAGTTGCCTTCGGATCGCCGGATCGGCATTGGCGTCGTTAACCAAAAGCTGGACGGTGTGGAGCCGGTCGCCGAGATCCGGCAACGCATTGCGCGGGCGATCGATCTGGTGGGAGCGGATCGACTTGTGCTTACCCCCGACTGTGGCTTCGCCACCTTCGCCGACAACCCAATTGCATCCACCCGGATCGCCGAAGCAAAACTCGCCGCCATCGTAACCGCCCGCGATGACTTGTTGTGAGCGATGTCAAAGTCGGTTTCGCCGTGAAACGGACAACGAACGGATCTTTCGACGGCATCTTGACCGGCGTTCGGTCGTCTGAGAAGTTGCCCTAAGGAATCTTCACCGTGGCGGACCCATCATCAACCCCAAGGAGTGTGTTATGAAACGAAGTCGAAACGTTAGTGTGTGTTGCTTGGCCCTGGCCGCTTTATGCGCCGGTGCTTCAATGGTTCAATCCGCGGAAATCAAGGTGGGTGACGCCGCGCCGCAATTCGAATGCAAAGACGATGCCGGCAAAGTCTGGAAGTCGGAGGATCACTACGGCAAGAAGACGGTGGTTGTCTATTTCTATCCGGCTGCGATGACCGGCGGCTGCACCAAGCAGGCCTGTGCCTATCGGGATGACCAGCAGAAGTTGGCGGATAAGGACGCTGAGGTCGTCGGCGTCAGCGGCGATGAGGTGGCGGGGTTGCAACTGTTCAAGAAAGCCCACGACCTCAATTTCACGTTGTTGGCGGACACGGACGGCAGCGTCGCCAAGGCCTTTGGAGTTCCGGTGCGAGGCGGTGGCGAGATCACACGCGAAGTGGATGGCAAGGAGTTCGTCTTGAAACGTGGCGTCAGTGCCGCGCGTTGGACGATTGTGGTCGACAAGAAGGGCAAGATCGCCTCGATCAACAAGCAGGTCAAAGCGGCGGACGACAGCCAGTTCATCCTGAAGTTGCTCGATCAATAGATTTCGCCGCCGGTTAGATCAAGTTGCCCGGCTTCTCGAACGAGCCGGGCAACTTTTCTGCGCGTCGAGTCACGCTCGAGTGTACTTGCACTCGTGTCTTGCAGTTGTGCATCACCAACGCTGATCGTTTCGAACTACAAGAGACCGATGCCAGCCGCGCAAGGGCAACTTCAAGAATTCAAAACTTACGTTTCGGGTTGCCATTTCGCAAAGGGCGCAACTTCAATACGCGCGATCTCGCGCGATCTCGCGCGATCTCGCGCGACATGGCGAAGACGTTGCGGTCGCGAGTCGTCGTGGCGTAATCGCCGACGATGGCGAGCGGACACGTCGTTTGGGATTCGTTATACTGAGTGGACGGTGTCCGGCAACGCTCAAGTCAGGAACGTTCAGCATGAGACGATTCACTTGCGCAATCTTACTTTTCGGGATGGGAGTGGGGTGCGCTCCCAGCAGTGTCCCCGCGCCGCCGGTTGCTGCTCCGGGCCAGTCTGCAGCTCAGTCCGAAGTCGTGCCGTCATCCGGACCTTCGAAGCTGACGACACGGCATTTGCCAAATGCCGTGCAAATTCATCCTAGAGTCATTTCCGGCGGGTTGCCGCAGGGGGATGATGGATTTCAGGAGCTGGCCGATCTTGGTGTCAGAACGGTGATCAGTGTTGACGGTGCTCAGCCAGATGTGCAGCTGGCGGCCAAGCATGGATTGCGATATGTGCACCTTCCGCATGGATACGATGGCATTCCCGAGCAACGCGCAAAGGAGCTTGCGAAGGCGGTGCGAGACCTCGAAGGTACCATTTACATCCACTGTCATCACGGCAAGCATCGTAGTCCGGCCGCCGCGAGTGTGGCCTGTGTGACCGCCGGGCTCATCCCCGCCTCTGGTGCGGTTTCAATTCTCAACCTGGCCGGGACGAGCCCGAACTATCGAGGTTTGTATCAATCGGCCGCCCAGGCGCATCCGCTGGATGCAGCATTGCTCGACGAACTGCAGGTCGAGTATCGCGAGACGGTCGAGGTGGCTCAACTGGCTCAGGCGATGGTGGCGTTGGAGCACACGCACGATCACTTAGAACGCATTTCGGAAGCTGGCTGGAAATCTTCGCTGGACCATCCTGACTTGGAGCCAGCGCATGAAGCATTACTGCTACGAGAGCATTTCACGGAACTGCTACGCACACCCGAAGCGCGGCGGCAAGCAGACGAGTTTCGTCAGTACGTGCAAGATTCCGAAGCCGCTGCCCGCGAATTGGAAGATCAACTGAGAGCATGGCAGGCGGCGGAGAAGGGGGCGACTCCCCCTGAAGTGCTGTGGCGATTGGCGGATCGAATCTCGACGAATTGCAAGGCTTGTCACCAAAAGTATCGCGATACGCCGCTGGGCGAGAAGTCCTAGCGGGCAGCCTCCTTGGCGCGGACCGCGGATGACTCGGCGCCGTGGCATCTACACGCTTTGGGGGTTGTCATTCGCCTAAACTAGCGAAGCGGTTTAACATCAGCCGTTTGCAACGATTGACCAACCACTGCTGGCGAGAGCATCTTGGAATTTCACCAGAATGCGGTGATCATTGCGCGGCGACCTGTCGACGATGAGCAAGGACCCGTAAATCGATGACGGGGCTATGATGCTTTTTAGACTGCGAGGGCTGTAACCTGAGACGACCGTTTCGAAATTTTTGAAGTTGCGCCAATGAGCCGCGCCGCGACGGCAGGGACTTGCCTGGGATGCAAACTCCAGGGAAACCGGCTTAGGAACCCGTCAGACACGACCCGTCACGGCCCTTGAATCACCAGACAACAAATCTCCAGGGTTTGCACTCCAGGTATAGGAGCTGACATGCCTTCGGCATTAGCCAGAGCGCAACTGCACAACTGATGCATCGGGTGATAAGAAACCGATGCCTGTCGCAACAGCACAACGTCAAGACTTACGCTGCGGGTTCTCATTTCCGATGAGCTCCGATGAGCGTCCCAAATACAGAAACCGAGTGTCCCTGAATTTAGCGCAATTCGCCGCGGCAACTCCAATTGAATAGAAATGCTGGAAGCAATGCCTGAAACCAAGCTGCTCGACCTTCAACCCGCGACAGCGACGTTCTATGAGGATGTCATCTCGGGATTGGCCACTCAACCGCGTACGTTGCCTTGCAAGTATTTTTACGACGAACGCGGTTCGCGGCTATTCGACCAGATCTGCGAACTCGACGAATACTACCTGACGCGGACGGAACTCGACATCATGCGTACGTTCGCGCCGGAGATGTGCGAACAGATCGGTACCGGAGTGATGTTGGTCGAATATGGAAGTGGCAGTAGCATCAAGTCGCGATTGCTGTTGGATCATCTGCCCGATCCGGCCGCGTACGTGCCGGTCGATATTTCACGTGAGCACTTACATCGTAGCGCCGATGAACTGTCGCGTGCCTACCCGCACATCGAAGTCCTGCCCGTGTGCGCGGATTTTACGATGGCCTTTCAATTGCCGGTGTCAAAACGTCGGGCCACGCATCATGCGGTCTACTTTCCAGGCTCCACGATCGGAAATTTTCAGCCTGCCGCGGCGCGGAGGATGCTGGCGAACATTGCGACGCTGTGTGGGGCCGGTGGTGGACTTCTGATCGGTGTCGACCTGCAAAAGGACATCTCGACGCTCGAGTCAGCCTACAACGATGCGGATGGCGTGACGGCCGAGTTTAATCTGAATCTGTTGGGGCGGATCAATCGGGAACTGAACGGGGACATCGACACGGATCAATTCGAGCACCATGCGGCCTATAATTCGGAGCTTGGCCGCGTTGAACTTTCCGTGGTCAGCCAGTGCGATCAGAAAGTAAAAGTGGGCGAGCAGTCGTTTGAACTGGCGGCGGGTGAATCGATTCGCACGGAGTACTCGCACAAGTACACCGTCGACGGTTTCGCCGAACTGGCAGCGGAGGCAGGCTTGACCTTGCGGCGCCACTGGACGGACAATGCACGGAGATTCGCCGTGCTGCACTTGGTGATTGCCGATTGAGCCGCTTTGAGAGTCCTGGCATCGTCGCCTCAGACGAAGAGAAGCGCGCCAGGTTGAGACAAGCAACCAGGGTGTGGTGCAGCATCGGCCGGGGCGATGATACCGTGCCCCTCCTTTCTCAGCACCGAAGTGGCTCCAGGTGAATGGCAATTATTCAATTAAACAACGTCTCCAAGCGATACGGCACGCTGACTGCGTTGGCGCCGATGGATCTGGCAATTGGTGTTGCCCGGAGCTACGTTCTGCTCGGCACTAGCGGGTGCGGCAAGTCGACATTGCTGAAGTTGATGTTGGGGTTGATCGTACCCGATAGCGGTACGGTCGCGTTTGACGGCGAAGCGTTGACCCCGAGCAACGTCTTGGAAATTCGCAAGCGGATCGGATACGTCATTCAGCATGCCGGACTTTTCCCTCACCTGACGGCCTTCGAGAACGTGGTGCTCGTGGCCCGGCAACTTCATTGGGAGCAGCCTCGCATCGACGCGCGGGTGGCCGAACTGGCTGAATTGGTCCAATTGCCGCGCGATGCGCTGCAACGGTATCCGCAACAACTGTCAGGCGGGCAGCAGCAGCGTGTCGGCCTGATGCGGGCATTGATGCTGGACCCGGATGTGTTGTTGATGGATGAACCGCTCGGTGCGCTTGACCCGATCATTCGTGCCGACTTGCAAGCCGACTTACGGTCGATTTTCCGCAAGCTTCGCAAGACGGTGGTACTTGTGACTCACGATGTCAATGAAGCGGCGTATTTTGCAGACGAGATTCTCTTATTACATGCCGGCCGTTTGGTGCAGCGGGGCGGCATCGACGATCTGCTCGAGCGGCCCGCTGATCCGTTTGTCACGCAATTTGTCAACGCCCAACGCAGCCCGTTGACATGGGGTGACGCATGAAACGACTGCTCGCGATCGTGGCCGTTTTGCTGGTCATTGCGGTAACGCCCCTGTCCTGCCGACCGAGGGGCATCAAGGTCGGTTCGAAGAAATTTACCGAGTCGGTCATCCTGGGCGAGATGATTCGCGCTTTGGCCGAGGACGCAGGCGCACCGGCGACCCACTTTCGCGAACTCGGCGGCACCAAGCTGGTCTATCAGGCGTTGCTCAACGGTGAGGTGGATGTCTATCCGGAATACACCGGCACCATTGCCGAGGAGATTCTTGGTCCTGGAACGACACGGACGCCGGAGGCGATGCGCGCGGCGCTCAAAGAGCAGGGGATCATCATGAGTCAACCGCTG
>JAUIHJ010000564.1 GCA_030432015.1 bacterium | reverse complement strand
GTGAATCCTGCGGTTCGTGGCTCCTCGGGCATTTGGTCGCCTAACGGAATATCGATGCCCAGCAAATCATGGAGGGTGCGTTCCAGTTGCAGGTTGGTTAAACGCCTCGCCTGGACACGGCCCTGCTCGAGCGCGTCCTTACCCTGGTGCTTGTGGAGCCAGGCCGCGATGGTCTCAAGAAATTGCCGGGCGATGTTGGGATCAGGCTGGTCCGCATCGTCCGGAGGCATCTCGCCCGTTTTCACGCGATCGTAGACCCGCACCCAGCGGGCAACCACGTCGGCATCGTCGAGTTGCGTTGGCAATGTGGCCAAATCGAGCTGACCTTCGGCGGCGTCGCCTTGGTGACAGTCGTAGCACTGCTGTCGCAGAAACTCGCGTGGCGATCTTGGCGGATCCGCGTTTGCCGATGCCGCCAGCGCCAGCGACATCCAACAGGCGCCGAACGCAAACCGGAGAATTCCGACGGCAAAGTAGGTGAAGGTGCGAACGCGCGGCGAGCTCGACATGGCGAAATCTTTAACGCAGCAGGGAATGGGGCGGGACTTCTTCAAACTAAGATTAGTCCAGCGCTGGCGTTGCGTTCAAGTCCCGAAATGCCGCGAGGCGGCTTGATGGTCGGCCGTGTGGTCGCAGGTTGTTAGCTGAATCGATCCACGCGCAACTCGCGGGACGAAGCGAGCTCGCGAATCGGAGCGCGAAGCGTTGCTCGTCGTACGCCAGAGCACGGTTTCCATCCGTGGGCATTTCGCCTTCGTCGCTGCCGAGGACAGTCGCTGCACTTCCAAAAGTTGCTACATGGAGCGGGTTGCATGGAGCGGGTTGCATGGAGCGGGTTGCATGGAGCGGGTTAACCCGATGCTGACGGCGACGTGCCGTGCGGCGGTCGGTTCGTCCGAGGAAATCGGCATGTACCTCGCGAGTTCATACCTCTGGCCTATCGCGCGTCAGGTTCGCTGATCGTGGCGGTCGCGATGCAGGTCGCGGTGATCCCCAGGTCGGTTTCGATCGTGATTTTCTGGGCGATGTTCCCGGACGCGCCGTCCCCAGCAAAGGTCACTGGAATGAAGTGGAGCTTTTTCTTTTCGCCGTTGGATTTGCCGAATTGAAATCGCGGATCGTCGCATGCGACCGTGGTGACCGAGAAGGGCTTTTTCGAGCGTACGACCAGTTGTTTTGTGACCGAAGCGTCGGCCGCGAGATTGCCGATGAACAGCGACGCCGGGCTTAACGTTAACGGGGAAACCACGCGTCCCTGTGTGAAGAGGCGGATATGCCGGGACGACTGGTCATTGGAGACTATCGTCAGGCGGTCCTGGAAATATCCTGGGTCGGCATCGGGTTTCAAGCGGGCTGTCATGGTGTACGTCACTTTGCTGCCGCGACGAATGGGTTCCGAAAGGGCCACCTCGAAGGAACGGTTTGGGCTGGTGACGTCCACAATCTGCCAGTCCCTGCGACCGACGTGACTGATTTGCACTGTTCGCTCGGCCCACGTCGCCTGGTCGACGTCGCCGTAGTTGAGTTCGGCGGGTTCGAATGTCACGTCATCCCGGATAAAGCCAGAGACATTCAGTTGGACCTCGGCATAATACGGCTTGTCGAAAATGACGGTGATCGTGGCACCCTTTTCGCCGAGAAAGGCCTTTGTGTTATAGGTTGCCAGCAGTTGTGTCGTCTCGTGAGTCTTCAAATGCCGCTTTTCGATGGTCGGCGTCGTGCAGCCGCAACTGCTCTGGATCGAGGCAATGTGCGCATCTTCCTTGTAGATATTCCTGATCACGAACGCATGTTGCGCCTTGGCGCCATGGGGCACCGAGCCGAATTCGTGCGAGGTACTGGAGAACATCTTGACGGCCCAGTCCTGCGCGTCGGCAAGAGAGGCTGCGGCCAAGGGGAGCAAAAACGCCAGGAGCAATTTCCGAATCACCGGACACCATCCTTGTGATCTTGGAGCTTCGTAGGCAACCATTGGGCTCGGAGATCCGACGAGACGAAAAGGGCGTCTGACGTATCGGGCGAGTCACCGTGGTCGCTTCGAATCTACTTTGTGTCAATTTGTTGTGTCAACAAAATCAGCAACCGCACTTGGGTGTGCTTCCATTCGGTTTGATTCGGCAATCTCAGCCGGAAATGATAGAATCTTAGGGAATACCGGCAGAGTCGGTGGATTTTACCCAACTTGAAACGGTGGAGGCGTTCTGCGGGAATGGACCCGGGGAAGGTCTCGGCCGATGCCACCAAGATTGCCGGCGAAACACGTGGGAATTCCCCGGTTTTGTTGCCGAATTCGAGGCGAAACGGCGATCGGTCGTTGATTGATCACCGTGACGCTCCCGCCCCAACAACCATTTCAGTTACTGCATTCACGCCAAGGAAATCGCTCATGCAAAGGCGAAGAGTAGCCGGGCACGTCATGGCCCACGCGTTTTGGTTCGTTTTACCTCTGGTTGGCATCGTCGGTTGCTCAGGAGCCCCGGTGACCCCACTGGCGACTGGCTTTGCGGCGGACGATGTGCTCGAGGTTGCACCTCAAGACGAACCACATTTCGGCGCCGCCCCCGTGGACGACGCGGCAGAATCACCCGCCGAGAATTCGCCTCCAGATGACGATCGCGGGGAGAACGCGGACGGGGCGACGCCGGAGGCCTCGCAAACACAGCAGGCTGCCCAGGCCGCCACGGCGGCTGACCCGCCTCCCGCCGACACTCCCCCGGATGATGCGGCGGGGCCGGCCCGTCTGGCCCATCCGTTTCCACGTCGAATCGAAAACGTCCCCGATTTTCCTCGGGATATGCAGTGGCTGAACACGGGCGGACCGCTGCGCAAGCGGGATCTCAAGGGCAAGTTCGTGATCCTCGATTTCTGGACGTATTGCTGCATCAATTGCATCCATATCTTGCCGGAGCTCAAAAAGCTTGAGCGGGCGTATCCCGATCAATTGGTGGTGATTGGCGTGCATTCTGCCAAATTCGAGGCAGAAAAAGGGACCAAGAACATCGAAGAAGCAATCCTGCGCTACGAAATCGAGCATCCGGTTGTCAATGACCACGAGCACCAGATTTGGAACATGTTCGGTGTCCGCAGTTGGCCCACCGTGCTGATGCTCGATCCGGCCGGCGAAGCGGTCTGGTATCGGGGCGGCGAGATTCAATTCGAGGAAATTGACACGCTGATCAAGGCCGCACTCCCGTACTATCGCCAGCAAAGTTTGCTCGACGAAACGCCCCTTCGGTTCGACCTGTTGGCGCACCGGCAACAACCAACGCCGCTGCGGTTTCCCGGCAAAGTGCTCGCCGATCCCCTGGGAAAGCGGCTTTTTATTAGCGACAGCAATCACAATCGGATCGTGGTGACCAACCTCGAGGGCAAATTGCTGGCGACGATCGGATCGGGAGCGCAGGGGCACGACGACGGCGATTTTTCCACCGCGACGTTCGATCACCCTCAAGGGGTCGCCCTGCACCAGGAAACGCTTTATGTGGCAGATACCGAAAATCACCTGATTCGGAAGGTCGACCTGAAAAACAAGCAGGTTGGGACGATTGCGGGGCAGGGCGTGCAGGGGCGGAATCCATGGCTGGGCCTCGACAGAAACAGCTCGATTGACAACATCCCGGACCGATATGTGGCGCCACCATTGGAGGCGGCACTGAACAGTCCATGGGCGTTGTGGGTGCACGGTCAGGATCTCTATATCGCCATGGCCGGTCCGCATCAGATTTGGAAAATGAAGCTTGACGAGACCGAAATTGGGCCCTTCGCCGGCAATGGGCGCGAAGACATTGTGGATGGTCCCCTGTTGCCGAAAGTGCCGTACCAGGAGGGGTATGCTTCGTTCGCGCAGCCCAGCGGCCTGACGTCGGACGGGAAATCTCTGTTCGTGGCAGACAGCGAAGGCAGTTCGATTCGTGCCGTGCCGTTTGCGACTGACCAGCCTGTCACGACGGTCGTCGGGACCGCCGATTTGCCGCATTCACGCTTGTTCACCTTTGGTGATCAGGATGGAAAACGCGATGACGTGCTGTTGCAGCATGCGCTGGGTGTCGAGTTCGTTGAGGGGCGGATTTTCGTGGCCGATACGTATAACAATAAGATCAAAGTCGTCGACGCCAAGACGGGCGAGACGCGATCGATTGCAGGCACGGGTGAGCCTGGCGCCAGCGATGCGCCGGCGCAGTTTGACGAGCCGGCTGGCATTGCGCACGCTGCCGGTACGCTCTACGTCGCAGATACCAACAATCATGTCGTGCGGACGATTGAGGTGGCCACGGGCAAGGTTGGCACGCTGAAGATCGCTGGGTTGGAGCCACCACGGGTGGCAAAGACGGTGTCCACTCCCGACTTTGCCAAGTCTCCGCAAGTGAATCTTGACCCAATCAAGGTCAAGGCGATTGATGGCCATGTGCAGATGTCGGTTGCGTTGGCATTGCCCGAGGGTTGGAAGCTCAATCCGCTGGCGCCCCTGACGTATTGGCTGGAGGATGTCGCCGACGGAGGGCCGCTTCAGGCGGAAGAAGGTCCGCGGGACGTCGAGGTTGATGGTCAACAGCTCAGCTTTCGCGTTGCGGCGAATGGGGCTGGCAAGGATGCCGTGCGCGTCGCGCTGGTGTATTACTTTTGCCAAGAGGGGAGCGAAGGCCTTTGTAAAATGGGAACGGTCGTTTGGAATGTCCCCCTGGAAGTCTCGGAACAAAGTCAGCGAGCGTCTGTTTTGCTACCGCATGAAGTGACGTTGAGTGGACAATAATGGGACGCTTTGCGCGTCGCGGCGGCGGTTATTCCGGTTGTTGCCGGCAATGCTTGGGCGGGTGGCTAAAAAATGTTTCGAAACTGCTCCGTGGGGGGTTTGACGAAACCAGTGATTGCCCCTAAATTTACTCTCCCTCGCTTCGCCCCAGTGATGCTGATGCATCGCACCGGTTGAGTCGGGTGAGCGCAAACAGGGTGGTTGATTCTGGCTCGTTTGTCGCTTGTCTAGCGAGACTGTTGTGAATGGCAACGGCGAAGGATGGTTTGGCCTCGCGTGAATTCGCAGGGCACTTCTCTTCGTGTTGCAAGGCCTTTCGTGGTTCGGGCATTCCGGGCCATGGGAGGTTGGTTTGAGAACTTTCACAGAGAGTTTCAGGACCCATTGACAGCAACTGAAGCGGAGGATAGATTTGGCTGTTTGCACCTGAGGCAAACAGCCGACAGGGGCCAGCGGTTAGGAATCAGGTTCTGAAAAAATTTTAGAATCTGGCTCCTGTCCGCTGGGACAGCCGGCCGATAAGGCTGGTCGCTCTTTGACAATTTGGTTGTGAAGGTAAATGGCATCTTCGCGGAACGATCCGCGTTGTAGGCTCTGGCCTGCAGCGTCATGTTCGTTCTGCAATTTTGTTCTTAGTTTAGCGCTTTAGACGAATTGAGAATTGTTACTTGGATTATTAAGTGCGATCACCCGCGTGGCGAAAGCCTCGCGGCGATTCATCGCGAAAGCTTTGGATTTAAGTGGTCAAGCTACTAAGGGCGCATGGGGGATGTCTTGGCATCGGAAGGCGATGAAGGGCGTGGAAGTCTGCGAAAAGCTCGGGGGAGTTGACAAACGAGCGTTGATCCCGAGGTTCCTGAATTGTTCCTACGCTGAATACATAGGCGTGTGGAGGCTAACCTGGTGAACTGAAACATCTCAGTAACCAGT
>JAUIHJ010000563.1 GCA_030432015.1 bacterium | reverse complement strand
ACTGTTGGTGACAGTGCCCAGCGCCGAGACGTTAACGTTGCCGCCAGACGTAATCGTGACTCCCGATTCAACATTCGTGGTGGCGTGCGTCTCAGATCGGCTCACCGCAAATGATGCCACCAGGGATTTGGGGTCGGCAGCGGCGGCGGCATCGATGTTGGCCGTCGTGCGGGAGGCCGCCGAGGCCGTCGTTGTGGCGTCACTCTTCAAGACGACGTGGCCTCCAGCTTGCACGCTGGTCGTTCCCTTGAGCGCCGCAGCTGCGGTCCCACTGGCCTGGCTGTACGTTGCGCTAAAGTGACTCAGAAAACCTTCAACCGCGGTCTTGGTCAGCGTTGCACCTTTGACCGATGCGGCAGAGACGGAGGCATCCACGACGGTTGTCGCTTCGATATCTACATTCCCTGTGGCGATCAACTGGGAATTGTCGATGGAAACGGTGGCATCCGAACCCCGGATCATCGCACCCGCGGGGATCCCTGGTAGGACGCCGTCGAAGAAGTACTCTTCGAACGGCTTGAGCGTGAGGTTGGGGAGCCATTGCAAGCTCGTTGGCAACACCTGTGTCAGCAGCTGATTCAGGAAGTTCTCGTCGGCGGCGTCTGACTTGATGGCAATCGTACTGCCTTCGATGGTCGCTCCGTCGATCATGATCTCAGCCTTCAGGTTGCTCACGCCGAAGGGGCGGAGCGGGCTGGAGATGTCGCTCTTTCGCGTCGCGGTGATCGAAATATTGTCTCCCTTGATTGCTGCTCCGGAGGCGACCGTGATTGCGACGTCGCCGAGATCGAGGGAAGCCAGACCGTCCGAATCGAACGAAATCTTCGAAATGCTCAGCGTGATATCCGCTGGGCCTGCGTCAGCGAGCAGTTGCGCGTTGCTGTTAATCGTGATCGTGTCGTCCACATTGAATGCAATGCCACCGGACGCCGTCACGATCGCACCGGCAGCTACGTCGACCGTTTGAACGGTCGGCCTGACGACCAGCGAGGCCGACCCGATGTTCGTGGTCTCGAACGTCACGGTGTCTTTGCCCGTCCCGGCAGAAACCGTGACCGTACCGGTGATCTGGCTGAGCGGTACGCCCGCCTTGTTCGGGTCGCCCATCAGCTGCGACGCACCGTTGCCCGGCGTGACACCATGGGGATCCTCAAGGATCAGGTTCGTGCCGTCGCTAGAAATGGTGAGATGATCGTCGAGCAGGCTCCCGGAGATCTCAACGTCGCCCCCGTTGAGAGAAATCGCGGCCAAGACCAGTCGCGGTTCAAGTTGCTCGAAGGGCTGGAGAAACATCCTTCGACGTCGACTGCCGGTGGCACGCTGGGCGAACCGCCGGGCGCGAGACCTGGAATTCCGCGACATGAATAGTCGTTTGATCAGGGACATGAGTTCCTCCTTGTAGTTGCCATGCATATTGCGCCGTCATCGCGGTCGTCCTGCGCGATCGTCCCATTCACCACGGCAAGGCGAGCGAGCCTATTATCCACCGTAGAACGCCGGTGAATACAGGGTATCCAACAGTGTTATTTCACGATCGATTGGCTGACGTCAGAACGGTACTTCGAATCCCACCTGAAGCCCTAAGATTGCCCGACCCCGTTGCCGCTGGCTCGCAGTCTAGCATTCGCGCATCGCAATTCAAACAACCGCGAAGAAAACGGCGGCGACGCCATGGGTCCGCCGTGGGAATGAGAAGAGTGGCCAACGTGTGATGTGGACTCTGGGGACAAGGTGGAGAGGACCGGTTCCAGCGTGGTATCGAGTGGAAAAAACTAAAACCCCGGCGGGCCAACGGGAACTGAGACCGGTCACGCCTGCTCATTCACATGATCGTGCCGACGGGATTCTGAGGTCAGCTACTTTTTGACTTGGGCGAGAAAATGCGGGTGCATTCAAGGCAATTTTTTGCTCGCTGCACAATCGCTCGCTCAGTTCGGAAATGGAAAACATGATTTTAAAATGAATATTGCTTTGCACGACGTGGGAGCTCGCAGTCCGGCAGGAACAAGAGCCGACGTCAACCGCGCCAATCTCTGGCGGCTGAATTATCGAATCCCGTACGCGTTCACCCTGCCGTTGGATCGCCGTTCAAGTCGAGCCGTGGCGCATGTGGGTAGTCGACCGGTTGATAGGAAATCGCAAGTTCCGGCGTCAGCAGCTTCTCATGTTGGCGAATACGCGACGTGAGTGCACGGTCCAGAATTCCGCTCGTCAGCAGCGTGCGCTCAACCGGGTAGCTTGGCCGGCCCGTGTGAAACATACGTTCGATGCCCTTCAGCAGATAGGCAAAATGTGGATGTTGAGGCTCCGTTCGTTCGTCAAATCGCGTGGCCAAGACTTGGCTTTGCCCCTTCAATTTCAAAGCGACGGACGTTCCGGCGGCTGTTTGCGGAAACATGAACAGGGCACCGAGCAGGCCATCGACGTACTGAAACAGGAACAGTGCCGCTTGGCTCTCTTGGCGCATGGCATCGTGTTGATGTGGAATCTGTGCAAGCGCGGCCGCAAAGACACTCTGGGGAATCCGCCCATCGTCCAAGGCTTCCCACATCGCTTTGCCCTGCAGACACTGCACCGACGTGACCCCCGATTCAGCACCTCGCCGCCTTTCGACATGGCATTGATAGAATTCAAGGGCGTGACTCGCATAGATGTCCAGGCCTGAGTACCCGATTCCGACGGCCGATTCGATCTCGCAACCCATCGGGACAGATATGTCTGGAACACGATAGCCGACCGTCATTGACGAACCGGCCATGAATGGAACCTTCAACGCGTTCGCTCGATCATACATCCACTTTGCATCGGTCCATTCGGGGCCCAGGTGCTTGTCGCTGAATACCGGCACGACGCGGCCGTACTTCTTAAACGTGTCCGTGATCGCCTCGAAGAAACGGCGGCGTGGATAGAGATGTTGCTGTTTTTCGTTCCAAGGGTAGTTGCCGTGTTCGCCGATGCTGATCACGCCATCAACCGGTATCCTCTCGCTGCCGACCGTCACCGCATCTTCGATGGTTTCGAACAGAGGCACACCATACTTCTTCGCGATCGCCCGGGCCATATCGTTCCCCGTGAATTGCTCGACGTACATCGACGCGAGCTTCAGCGCCGGCCCAGCGCCACCATCCTGTTGCCAGCCCTCCAGGATTTTACCGAGCAGCACATCGGCATGGAGGCCTTTTTCGTAGGCCGTTATGACGGCGGCAACCGACTTCGATTTCGAGGGCTTGGCGGCTTCGGCGGCGGTGGGCCAGGGCAATCCAACTCCCATCGCTGTCGCAGCGGCGCCTGCCACCCAGTCGCGGCGACTGATCGCCTCGGGCTTCATCAAGGTCATCTCCTCTTGTCCAACGCTACGGCGAGCATGCGTGGAGTCAAAAACAAGGGCATCAACAGGATGGTTGCGCAGGCAACGCTCGCCCCGGCGAGCCGTCTTGGTATGGCAATCGTGTCGTCGCTGCCTGCCTTGGGATGACTTGCACTCGGGCGAGAGCGACGGGGAATTCGCAAGGGCATTCTCTCGCATTGAGACCGTCCAGACCAGCCTGGTCAGCTTGAGTCATGACGATACCATCCAACAGTAAAAGGCACGAAACGAATTTGCAACGCCGAACACGGCTCAATGCCGTATGGTGAAGCCGACGGGGCCGTCAGGATTTCGCGCGAAAGCTGTTCCATTGACACGGTTGAGCAGCCTTTCGTCCAGGGACTATCGAGGGTCCGCGATATCAAAATCCAGAGTCATTGCTCTCGCAGACCGCCAGGTTTTGTAAAGGCGATGGCGCCAGGCTGGGATGGCGTCACAACCCGTCTCAAGCAATCGGATGGTCCGGAGACCGCGGCGTCCAGCAGCATGAGCCGGTCGATGGATTTTGTCGGCGTGAACGCCAATCGATGCCCTGCATCCCGCTTCTATCCAGAATCGCCATAACCCCGTCATGCCTTACGTCTGCTTCGAACTTAACGGTTCCTGAACCGAAGCGTACCTGTCACTTGGTCGTGAGTGACAATTCGCACCTACAATGTCAGCATGCCTACCGACTCAAACCCTTGGATGATTTACGGTGCGAACGGATACACGGGTCGCTTGATTGCCGGGCAGGCCACGGCCCATGGTCTCAGGCCGATTTTGGCTGGTCGTGCGGCGTCCAAAATGGAAGCCATTTCCAAAGAGCTGGACTGTCCTTATCGTGTCTTTTCGCTTTCGTCTGCGGATGCCATCGCCAAGCAGCTTGAGGGGTTATCCGCTGTGCTTCACTGTGCTGGACCGTTCGCGCGAACGGCCCCACCGATGATCGAGGCGTGCCTCTTGGCCGGTGTCGACTACTTGGACATCACCGGCGAGTTGGATGTGATCGAGTATGCCGCCCGGCAGCATATGCGTGCTGTCGACGTCGGCATTTCCGTCATGCCGGCCGTTGGGTTTGACGTTGTGCCGACTGACTGTCTGGCTGCCCAACTGGCGGCAGCTCTGCCAACCGCGACCGATCTAGAGCTGGCATTCAGAACCAGTTCGGGGGTCAGCCCTGGGACAGCCAAAGCGATTCTCGCGACCTCAGGCGACGGTGGACGCGTGCGCAGGGACGGCAAGATTGTCCGCGTGCCAAACGCTTGGCAGGCGATGCAGCTGCAGTTTCCCAGCGTCACGCGACAGGTGATGACTGTTCCGTGGGGTGACGTTTCATCGGCGTTTTACACAACTGGAATCCCGAATATCCGCGTCTATGCTTCCACAACATCCAGACAAATTCGCCACTTGCGCCGTTTTCGCCGGCTCTTGCCGCTGATCAAGTCAGCGCCGGTTCAATGGCTGGGGCAACGATTGATCGAACGGCGAATCAAAGGGCCCAACGTTAGCATGCGAGCCAACGGTATCGCCGAATTCTGGGGACGCGTGACCGACGACAACAGACGAATCGCCGAAGCAACGCTCGTCACGCCAGAGGGTTACTCGCTGACCTCGCAAACCGCGATCGAAATTGTGAGACGCACTCTGGCGGGTGAAGTTGCTGTCGGCTTCAATACGCCAGCCAAAGCGTTCGGCGAAGACTTCATCGAAAAGTTCGACGGGGTTCGCCTGCAATGGCGAACGCGTCCAAGCGATGCGGTGACGAAGGCGGGTCGCCGTGAAGGCGACTAGGGGCCATCGTCATCACTGGGTTCATAAAGGGCCATGGCGTCGCGCTCGATTCTCGTCGGGACAACATCGCGTCCGTTTCCGGTGGCGCCATGATCGCGAACACTTCTCGGCATTTGACTAACTTGATCGCTTTCCTGCTATCCGAGAGCCGTTTGGAACCGCCGAGGCATTCGGGTCACCCTCAGCGCCGGTTGTTCCAGAACTGCATCTGTCTCAAGGATAGGCGGCGATGATGAGCTGAATGGCCGAGCGCGATTCAGCAGCGCACACCCCGTCCGCTGGACAGGCACCTTTTTCGCCGGCAGGCGGTTTTTCTGCAGTTAAATCTAATGGGCGGCAAAAAACGAAGCCGGTCCCGGATTGTTGCCGAATTGCACTCGATCATTCAACTCGGCGAACGCCATTTTCTGGGATGCCTGACACAAATTTCACGGACGCGTCTCTTGAGGAAGCCTACATGCCAGAAAATTGTTGTCGTGCGGCAGTCGAATTATCCTGGAATTAGAAATTTGGCGACACCATTGCGTGACTACGTCGCCGATCGATTTC
>JAUIHJ010000562.1 GCA_030432015.1 bacterium | reverse complement strand
GTCCAGCCAAGCCTTGAGCTGCTCAGGGCTCATACGTTGCATATTGTGCCAAGCGGAACGATCCTTCTTCTTCGTTTCGTCCAAAGCGAAATCGGGAGTAAGATCCACAAAAAGATCGTAATTCAAATCCATGTGCCGATCGATCTCGAGCTCCTGGTTCCGAGCCGCAGGGGAGTTGTCCTCCCACTGATCAAACAGAGTATCCGGTATTGGGATTTCAACGTCATCAAAGGCCGCCAGGTTCTCGATCGACGGCATCCAATTGCGATGCGGTGCTTTATGCTGCACCATCAACATAAACGGTTTGCTCTGATCGCGTCCCTCCTTCAGCCACTCGACCGCCAGGTCCGTCACGACGTCGGTGCAATGGCCTTCAATCCGTTTGCGGCCCTGCGGGGTGATCATGTCGGGGTTGTAATAGAGCCCCTGGCCGGGCAGAACCTTCCAATCGTCGAAGCCTTGCGGTTGCCCCTTGAGATGTGACTTTCCATACAGGGCGGTTGTGTACCCGGCCGTTTGTAGCAGCTTGGGAAAAATGCGCTGATTCCAGTCAAATGAATTCCCGTTGTTCATGAATCCATTCTTGTGACTGTGCTTGCCGGACATGATCACGGCCCGACTGGGTCCGCAAATCGAGTTCGTACAGAAACTTTGCTCGAACAGCATCCCCTGCGCGGCGAGGCGGTCGATGTTGGGCGTGGGATTGACGGACTTGAGCCACCCGTTGTAAGCACCGATCGCATGCGGCGCGTGGTCATCGCTAAAGATGAAGAGGATATTGGGCCGTTCGGCAGCGCCGGAAACAGTGGGCACCACCTGCAGCACAAAGAACATGAAAACGGCGATGCGAGCGTACCATGGTTTGTTCATCGGTGTGCGTCCAGTCGAAGAGGCAGCAGAATTGTTCACGAGCATCCAGGAGTCTGGTGCTCACCAGTGTAACTTGATTGATTCGTCGCTCCCACCGGATGGCGTCCACCTCCATCGATTTTTCATTTAGAATGGGAGGATGCCACCCCAGGCTAAACCCTGACGCTGCTCCGCAGTGATCACACGCCACGATCACCCCCACCGTTATCACACCCGTCGTCAATCGGGCACGGACCTTACACCCGGAAAGTCTCCAACTGCGGTTATGGAACCAATGCTCACACAAGGAGGAAAGATGCAGTCGCGTCTGATGCTATTTGCGGCGTGGGCGATCATGAACCTGGCCGGCCACGGGTTGGCGGCTGACGGATCGCTCGTCGCGAGTTGGGAATTCGCAGCGGACCAGCTACCATCGCTGGTTGCGGAAGGCGACATTCGCCGTGATCTCCCGGGCCCGCGGCCACCAGAGTTTCCGGATCATCCCCAGGAGAATATGTCCGTCGGATTTAACGGCGACGGCGGCCATTTCGTAATTGCTGACCCGGGCCCAGGCAGTCCATTCGATTTCACAAACGGAGACGCGATCACCCTGGAAGCCTGGGTGCGGGTCGACGGGCCGCGGGGTGGCAGCCCCATGTATATCATCGGCAAGGGGCGAACGGGATCACCAAACTTTGCCCGCGACAATCAAAATTGGGCACTTCGTTTGACCGATTCCGGCGGCGCCATCAAACTTGGCTTTCTGTTTGCAACCACGCCTGGAGCCGGCGTTGCGCATTGGCATCGCTGGACATCGAAGTCGGGATTTGCGGCCGCCACCGGCTGGCATCACATCGGCGTGACCTATCAGTTTGGAGACCCCGCTTCGATTCGTGGCTGGATCGACGGACAACCAACGCTCGGCACCTGGGATCTTGGTGGTCCCACAACGGCAGCGCCGGTCGTCGACGATGACGCAATCTGGATCGGCTCGTCGCAAGCCGGCAATCCGGGGAACAGTTTTCGCGGGCGTTTGGATAACGTCGCCGTGCATCGCGGATTGTTGACGGACACGACAATGGCCGCGAGGTTTCGACGCGTCGGCGGGCCACGCATCGTCGAGCCACAGCCCGAAATAATGCCGGAGATCCGCAACGTCCCGGTGGGGCGCGTGCTGGTGACATTTTCCGAAGGGTTGCCAGCACCGGACCGTTGGCCGAACCGGGACGAAGCATGGCCGCAGGAGACGGCGAGGTGGGTTGGCGATGCCTTCCTTTTGCCCCGCATTCCACTCCGTTATGACGCCTGGGGAATTCGAGCGAGTTGGCAGGCGCCGGTCTTGATTCGAATGGCGGCTGATGTCGACTTGCCCCCCGGTCAAACGCGGTTCCTGCTGCGGGCCCGCGCCTTGAGCCGGTTGTGGGTCGACGGGGTTGTCGTCGCGCATACCGACCCGATCACCAAGCAGCCTCCCAACGGTGAAGAGCCGATTACACCGCTGGCGCAGCCTCCACGGCCCGGTCTCCGTGTGCACGGCTATCACCAGCAGGAAGTGTTTGGCGATGTCGACGTTGCGGCCCCAACCGACCCAGCGGCGACGCAGAGTCCGTCCTCGCCGGCGGCACGTTCGAAGTCTTCCGCACGGCGATGCCGGGTTGTGCTCGAGTTGGTCGTGGGCGGCAAGAACCTCCGCACCGAAACCGGCGAGGTCTGCGTCGCGGTACAGACATCCGGCGGCGCGTCGTTTGTTGTGTTACAGCCAACCGGCCCGGACGGAACCGGCCTGAACGACGATGCTCGGGACGACAACGGCTCGGCGGCCCCGCGACACGCCCACCCCCTGCCGCTGACCGACGCGGCCGTCGAACCGGCGATTGCACGGATCGAACGCTCGCTGGCAGCGTTTGACGACCAGACGCGCCACGCGGCATCCGCATCGCAAGACGACTATTGGCGGAACAGACACGCGGCAGCCCGCGTGTGGGCCCGCCAGCACCCGTCGCCGGCGCCACCGCAGACGATGCCGAGTTCGGCACATCCTGTCGACGCGTTCATTGTCGCCAAAATTAAACAAGCAAGAGAGGCGGCCTCCGCCGTAGACCCCAGCGTCGCAGCGCAGTTCCACGGGCAGGTCTTCCCCATCCTGCGCGAAAACTGCGTTCGCTGTCACGGCGAGAAGGATAAAGGGGGCTTGAAGCTTGATTCACGAGAGGCCGCGATGCGCGGTGGTGATTCCGGGTTACCGGCGGTCGCGCCGGGCAACCCGAGCAACAGTGAGTTACTCGCACGAATTCGCAGCGACGACGAAAGCACGCGGATGCCTCCCACCGGGTCAGGTCTCACGCCGCCGGAAATCGAGGTGCTGGAGAAATGGGTTCAAACCGGGGCTGTCTGGCCACCACCACCAATTGCCGAACGGGACCTCGCCTTACCGCCCGTTGTTGGCGACGACGCCTTTCTCCGGCGCATCTTTCTCGACACCGTCGGGGTTCCGCCTGGAATCGAAGATCTGCATGCATTTCGCGGCGCGGCGAAAGCGAATAAGCGTGCCGAGATCATTGATCGCTTGTTGGCCGACGAGCGAATGGCGGATCACTGGATGAGTTTCTGGCTAGATCTCTTGGCTGAGAACCCAACGTTGCTCAACGCTTCGCTTAACAGCACCGGACCGTTTCGTTGGTTCATTTACGACGCGTTACGTGACAATCAACCCCTGGATCGCATGGTTACGGAATTGATCCTGATGCGGGGAAGTCAACATGAAGGTGGGAGCGCCGGTTTCGGCATGGCCGCGGAAAACGATGCGCCGCTGGCCGCCAAGGGGCACATTCTCGCATCCGCTTTCCTGGGGATTGAATTGCAGTGTGCCCGGTGCCACGATTCACCGTATCACAGCACGACGCAGCGGGAACTTTACTCGCTGGCCGCAATGCTCAATCGCCAGGCGGTCAAGGTTCCGGCGACCAGCCGTGTCCCCGCGACGTTCTTCGAACGCCCGACACGTGAACCGCTGATCCGCGTAACGCTGAAGCCAGACGAAGCCATCGCGCCCACCTGGCCATTCGCAGAAGTGACCGGAATTGCCGATGCTGCCGACGTGGCACAACTCATGCAGCGGCCGGACGATTCGCGCGAGCGGCTGGCGGCATTGATCACCGCGCCACAGAACCAGCGTTTTCCCCAGGTCGTCGTGAACCGGCTGTGGAAGCGGCTGCTCGGTGCCGGGATCGTCGAACCGGTTCACGACTGGGAAGGCCGCACCGTGAGCCATCCCGAATTACTCCGGTGGTTGGCCGAACAATTGATCACACACGAATACGACCTGCGGCATGTGATCCGGTTGATTGTTTCGTCGGAGACCTACCGACGAGAGGCTGTGGGGAGGAACCTGGCGGCGGCGGGCGAGCAACGCTTTTTCAACGCGCCGGATCGCCGGCGTTTGACAGCGGAGCAGATCGTCGATTCGCTCCATACGACGACCGGTTCGCCCATGAACGTCGAGGAACTGACGTTTGTGCACGATGGCCGGCGGGCCGTGAGTAACCGTCTCACGCTGGGCCGCCCCACACGCGCGTGGATGTTTGCGAGCTTGAACAACGAACGGGATCGCCCAAGCCTGGCCCTGCCCCGTGCCCGCGCCGTCGCCGATGTACTGGAAGCGTTCGGCTGGACAGGTTCGCGACAAAGGCCGATCACCGATCGAGGCAGCGATCCCAACGTTCTCCAGCCCGGCGTGCTGGCCAACGGAACGTTGTCGGTTTCGCTGACACGGGCTGCGGCCGGAAGTGACCTGGCGCAGCTCGCCATCGATGCGCCGACGCCCACGGCGTTGGTCGAGTCCCTCTTTCTGCGTATCCTGGGCCGGCAACCGCGGCCGGAGGAATGGACCGCGTTGGCTGAGTCGCTTGCGGTCGGGTTTGATACCCGCCTGGTCCCGCTCGGCGAGATCACCACGCCGACCACGCCTCCGCCCCTGCCGCTGGTCACCTGGTTCAATCACCTGCGATCGGAAGCCAACACCATCCAGCAAGAGGTCGAGCGACGTGTTCGCGAGGGACCGCCGCGAGATCCACGGCTAACCCCCGCGTGGCGCGAAATCTACGAGGACGTCGTCTGGAGCTTGATCAATCACCGCGAATTCGTTTGGGTGCCGTAACGAAACACTGTTTGAGTAATTTCCCATGAAGACAATCTCAACAACTTCCCGGACAATGCTTACCCGACGCGAGTACCTCGCAGCGAGTGCAGCGCTGGGCTGTGGACTTGCAGTTCCCGGCGGCGCCAGGGCGGATCGTTCGCCGCCATTGCTTCAGGGTCAAGCCGAACACGTTATTTCGATCTGGCTGGGCGGAGGTATGGGACAGGTCGACACGTTCGATCCCAAGCGTCGCGGCGACCCGCAGAAAAAGACGGCAGGTTCATATTACGACTCGATCGAAACGGCGGTGCCAGGCGTACGGCTGTGCGAACATCTCAAAACGCTGGCCCCCGTGATGGATCGCGTCACAGCCGTGCGGACGGTCCATCACGAGATGATCGACGAACACGCGGCTGCGACCAATCGGATGCACACCGGTCGGCCGATCACTGGGACGGTGACGTACCCTTCGCTTGGTTCACTGGTCTCGCACGAGCGGGGCGCGGCTGCGGAAGGGGCCCCGCCCTATGTCTTGATTGGTTACCCCAATGTCACCCGCGGACCCGGATTTCTGGGAGCTCATCACGGCTACGTCTATCTTACGGACACCAGCCAGGGCCCTGCCGGCCTGACGCGTCCCGACGGAATCACACCCGCGCGGCAGTCACGGCGCGAACGGTTCTTATCGATCTTGCGCAACAA
>JAUIHJ010000561.1 GCA_030432015.1 bacterium | reverse complement strand
GCGACCCAGACCAGGGCTTCGACCGGCTGTTCTCGGACGAGCAATAACGAAAACGGGAGCACCAGAACGGCTATCCAGATCAGCATGTAGACCCGGCCTTGGGTGGTGATTGGCGTGAGCCCCCAACCAGACTTTTTCTTGCGAAACCAGTGTGGCTTGCCAAACATCGCATCAGGCCTCCAAGCGAACCGTCAAAAAACGAGCACGATACCATGTGTTCGTCGCTGGCGGCCGCAGATTGCCAACCGGCCGGCAATATTTCCCGAAAATCCGCCTCTCGACCGTCGGCGGGGCTCTGGCACCTCGGCTACGTGCAGTGAGGTCGCGCCTGTTGCGAAATTGAACCCTGAATCGTCAATGAGGGAAGCAGTTGTGTTGATTTCCATTTCTCGTCGCTGCCCCCCTCGCTGACGAGCCCCCTCGCTGACGCGGACTGAAGTTGCGCCATTGTTAATGTTGAAGGTATGTCGGGTCGCAGCCCGGGGTGCGGCCCCAGGGACTGGTGGTCTGGCTGCTCAAGAGCCGCGCCGCGACGGCAGGCAGCACCGGGTCGTCCAACGCCCGCCACCGCTGCTCAGTCGTCTCGCCGAATCGGACCCCGTCCTCGTTTTTTTTCGCCGGTGCGTTGCTTGGCCTTCAGACGCCGCTCCTTGGAAGCACGCGATGGGCGTGTTTTCTTGCGTGCCTTGGGGCCGGTCGTGACGCCATCCAACATTTCGCGCAGCTTCGCCAGGCAATCCGCCACATTCCGCCCTTGGTCGCGAAACCGCTGGCTCACCACAACCAGTTGGCCGCGGTTGTTGATCCGCCGACCAAACCTGGCGATGAATCGCGTGCGGACATCTTCGGGCACGCTGGTCGACGTCGTGACGGGCCAATGCAACGTGACTTTCGTGTTGACCTTGTTGACGTTCTGTCCACCCGGCCCGCCGCTGCGCGAATAGTTGAATTCGAATTCCTTGAGGGGGATCGAAATCCGGTGATTGACGACGAGCATGTTGGGAAGGGGGGGGGAAATCGCTGGATGATGTAGAACCTGCACTGGGATACGGGCTATATTATCGGCGATCGGCCGATCGAACCAACCGAGAAAATTCGGGTCGGGCTGTGAGCCTGGGAAAAATGGTGCCCGGTGGCATGTGAGGTCAGGCTGCTTGCTTGGTGCTCCGAAGCGGCTTTTCGACATCGGGCCGAGCTGTGAGGTGCACCGCTTCTGTGGGAGTTTCGATGATGCGGCAATTGAACTGGCCAATTGGTTTCTTGATGGTGTTATCACTAGGTTGCGCGGAGCGGCCTGCCGCAAGTGCGCAGCCTCCGGCGTCCACAACCGGTGATGCCGTCGCATCAACGCCGGACGACGTACCGCTGGCGACGCGGTCGCAGGGTGTTGACTGGCCAATCTTCCTCGGCCCGACGCGTGATAGCAAATCGAGCGAAACCGGAATCATTACTCCTTGGCCCGCCGCCGGGCCTCGGATCGTCTGGCAGAAAGACCTGGGCACCGGATATGGCATCGGCGCGACGAGCCAGGGCCGCTATTTCCACTTCGACCGGTGGGACGACATGGCCCGCGTCACCTGCATGAATGCGGAGACCGGCGTCGAACTGTGGCGATTCGAGTATCCCACCGACTATGAAGACATCTTGGGTTACAACAATGGGCCTCGCTGTTCGCCAGTGGTCGACGGCGACCGGCTGTATGTCTACGGGGCCGAAGGGGACTTGCACTGCCTGGACGTCCGCAGCGGAAAGCTGATTTGGAAGGTCGAGACGGCGGAGCAGTTCGGCGTGGTGCAGAATTTTTTTGGTGTCGGGAGCACGCCCGTCATTCATGGTGACCTGTTGATATGCATGGTGGGGGGCAGCCCACCCGGCAGCCCCGGGCTCTACGAGAGCAGGGGCAACGTCACCGGTAATGGTTCCGGAGTCGTCGCGTTTGACAAACGCACGGGCAACGTGAAATACAAGATCACGGACGAACTGGCCAGCTACGCGGCGCCGCAATTGGCCACCATCGATGGCCGCCCCTGGTGTTTTGCCTGGTGCCGTGGCGGCCTGGTTGGGTTTGAACCCCAAACCGGCAAGGTCGATTTTCATTATCCATGGCGCTCCAAAATGCTGGAGAGCGTCAATGCCAGTCGTCCGGTTGTCGTCGGAAACCAGGTCTTCATTTCTGAGACGTATCAAATTGGTAGTTCTTTGCTCTCCGTCAAACCGCAGGGTTTCGAAGTCGTCTGGAAGGATGACACGAGCGTGCGCGAAAAGGCGATGAAAACGCACTGGAATACCGCGGTGCATCATGACGGCTATCTTTACGGCTGTAGCGGACGGAATCCGCCGGATGCCGACCTGCGGTGTATCGAATGGAGCACAGGGAAAGTGATGTGGGTCGAGCAGCAGCCGGCGAGAACGCGCGAGCGGTCTTCGCTGATGTACGTTGATGGCCACTTGATCTGTCTCGGCGAATACGGTTCCCTGCGACTCTTGAAGGCGAATCCTCACAAGTACGAAGAGGTGTCGCAGGTCATGTTGACCCGCGCGGAACCGGATCCGCAGCGCCGGGCGGTTTTCGCTCCGCAGCCATTGCTTAAATATCCGGCCTGGGCCGCACCGATACTTTCACACGGGTTGCTGTACGTGCGGGGAGATGACCGGCTGGTTTGTTTGGAACTCATTCCCAGCGCGAATGCGAAAGCGGACGCCGGGGGGTGACGTTCCTGCGCACGCGGTGGCAGCGGCGGTGGACCAACAGCCGTTCCCTGACCGTCGCGCATGCCGCGCAGCGTTCGCCGGCATGCCGCGCGCATTCTAAATCGACGCGGCCAGCGTCCTCATGGTGCGTGCCAGGACTCGAATTTCTGCTTCGAATGGGACAGCAATTCGTGGTAGTCAAACGGTTCGATGTCTTCACCGATGAGTTTGACGTCGTAACTACCGGCGTATCCGCCTGCGGCCAGAATTGACAGGATTTCTGCAAAGGGAACCGCGCCTTCGCCAAGTCGGCAACGATTTTGCTCGCCGGTGGGGCGCTGCCGCGCGTCACCTAACTGAACGATCGCAATCCGAGGAACAATGGCAGGCAAGACCTCCAGCGCGGTTGGATCGAGACCAAAATGGTACGTATCGAACGCCATCTTGAGGGCGGGGCTGTCGAATTGTTCCAACAGTTCGGTGGTGGTGCCCAGGTCGGTAAGAAAGGTCCAATCGCGGGCGCATCCCGCATCCATTGGCTTGATGGCCAAGGTGATGCCGAATGCGGATGCCGCCGGCAAGAGAGTCGTCAACGCATCTTTCAACAGCCGGTTCGCGTGGTTGCTGGTATGGCCGCCTCGGCCTCCGCTATAGACGATCAAGCAACCCGCCTGAAGGTCGGCCGCCAGTTCAATCGCTTCCAACGCATCGGCGATGGCGTCGCTGAATGACCGACCGTCGCTGCCTGTGAATCCACCGGCCCACGTTAGATTCGAGACACTAATGCCCATCTCGCTGAGCAGTTCGATCCCCTTTTCGTCGCCGTAGTCGGACAGCTTTTGTCGCCAAACACCGATCGAGCGAATCCCGGCAGCCGCATATCGGTGGACGTCGTCTTCAAACGACCAGCGGAAGGTCGTCAACTCATTCATCGAAAGTAATGCCATCCGTGTCTCCTGTCTGCCGCGCGTCGGGGGCACTGGGTGTCCTGCACGGTGACTGAGGTAGTATGCCGGATCCCCATTTCCCTGTAAAGAAAGCGGGCGCAACTGCATGCCGTGTCAGATGCCGGTTGAGTTGGCATTGGATGGGGGCGGTTGCCAGCTTACAAGGCACGTCACGCCCGCAAATTGCGCGATCGAAGGGTGTCGCAGAAGCACCGGCCCGGCGATTCCGCAGCATTACGACGCGAACTCCAGACGGCCGGTTTCTGGCACGCCGATTGCAACCAGTTGGTGCCAGAGCATCCTTTGTGGCGTGTGCCAGGGCCCGCGCCGAGAACTTGAGAATGGCGGAGATTAAGATGAAAAAGATTGAGGCAATTATCCGGCACCACAAAATCGATGACGTAAAAGCCGCCCTCGTGGCGAAGGGCTTTCACGGTCTGACCATCACCGAAGTCCGTGGTTTCGGTCGCCAAAAAGGGCATTCCGAAACGTATCGTGGCGCTGAATATAAAGTGGACTTCGTGCCTAAAATAAAGCTTGAATTAGTGGTTTCCACAAGCGATTGCGATGCCGCCCTGGAGACGTTGACGGCCGCCGCGCGCACCGGACAGATTGGCGATGGAAAGGTCTTTGTGAGCGACCTGCAAGGCGTCGTGCGGATTCGAACCGGTGAAACGGGTGAGGACGCCGTGTGAGCCCGCTAGCACGATTCGGTCCTTACGGCGCTTCCTCGACTGGCTGATCGCCTTGGCCGTTCGCCGATTGCAACGACCAGGCCGTGATCCAACGGTGATTGGTGCGGACGAGATTGAATTCCGCTTCGAGTCGTTCTTCCATGTCGGGCAGATGTGCGGCCCCATAGAAGATGCCAATTGACTTGTGGCCATCTTTAATCGCTTGCTTGAGGACCGCCATGGCGCGCTTGTTGCGTTCGGTAAGGATGGTCGAGCCATCGGGGCCGTCCAGCACCGACGATGCGACCGAAAGGTCCGATAGCTGTTCGGCCATAATGTGCTTGAGTCGCATGGTGCGATCTTTTGAAAGAAACGCGAATAGCATGCGGAAGTCACCGGACCCGGACGGATCCTTGGATTGCGCCGCGATGCTCTGTCCCATCATGCGCAAGAACAATTGTGTAATACTCTCGCCGCGGTCGCTCATACTCTTGGAGAATTCCGCGGGTGTGAAGTCGGCATGGATCAAGTTGTCCGCGCCGTAGTCGATGCAGTCCAACTGGAATTCGAGTTCCAGCATGCTCTTCATCCCCAACTGCAAGGCGCTGATGGGATGCGCCGAACGGCGACCGGGTTGGGGGACTTCGTCTTTTCGCGCCACCAATTCGTACAGCACAACGTCGTATTTCTCGAACGCTGTGTTCAATTGCTCGTAGTAGGCCTTGTCGCCAACGTGGATGGCCCCGATCAGGTCGACTTGGATCGCCGCCTCGCCTGGAGCCTTGGGGCCGTAGCTCACAATCGACGTCTCGAGCGCCACTGGCTGACCGTCGGATGTGCGGTCTAAGCGAACAAAGCCGTCCGGCTTCGCGTCACCCGCGGGCGGCTCTTCCGCCCAGGCGACACGGCTGGAAAACAGCAAAATGCCGGCAATGGCAAATTGGCTAAGTTGACGAGACAGCTTCAACATGGCTGGGCTTTCGCTAATGGTGACATGGTACGGGGCCGGCTTCGGGTGCAAACCGGCGCTGGCGCTAGATTTCACAGCGGGGGATCATCCACCAGACTGAAGTATAGCGTCAGCGAGCTCAACGGCAATTTCGCTTCCCTGGCCGGCCGAGGCGGGTCACCCGACTTGGGAGATCCATGCCTTCGGGTGGTGGCGACTGCGGATGTCTGTTCCAGAACCGCCGTATTTTCGAATGCCAGAGGTTTTTTGGGGTGGCCTGTTGATTCTTGCTAGCAGAAACGACATATTGGGTCCTGTTGAACATCTTCGGATGTTGAACAAATCTTCAGTTTTCGCAGGTCTCTGCCCCACCTGCGGAAGCTAATCGCGCCTTCACAGGTCTCTGCCCCACCTGTGAAGGCATTTTTATTTCTTGG
>JAUIHJ010000560.1 GCA_030432015.1 bacterium | reverse complement strand
TGCTGCAAGGTCACGCTGGAAGTTCGCGCCGACAACCAGGCGCGACGCCTGTATGAAGACTTCGGCTTCCGGGCTGGCGACACAGAACAATCGGCGTTTGCGTTCATGACGAAACTGCTGTGACCGCAATCGGCCGGGGCCGATCAGCCAGCGGGACGCAAGCGCTGGCTCATCGGCCGGCATGGTGGCTCAATCCAGTTGCACCACTTCGCCACCTGCCCGCGTCGCATAGCCACGGTAGACGCGCAGCTCGACGGTATCTGAAATCAACCGCACCGAACCGTCCGCCAGAACGAAATTGGTGCCACCGGGATGTTGGCTGCCGAAGTCATCCAGGTGACCGTTGGCCGAATTGGGCGGATGGTCGGTAATCCCCAAAATCCGGGCCAACGCCTCATCCCCACCCTGGGCCGCGCCCACCCAGGTCGAAAACCCGACCCGCGCCGATCGCTCGCCAATCGCAAACGTATTGCTGGTGCCATCCACAATGTCAGCAAAGCGCGTCGCGCTGAGGTGATAGAACGTGCCGTCGCTTAGGCACTGCGTTCCGATTGGTAGCCCCTCACAGTCGTGGAGTTCGACGGTCCCGTGCACGCCCACATAGCTGGCCGCCGCCAGCCTGGTCAGCGGCGTGCTGGGACTGCCCTCGGTCCCCAAGGTAAAGAGATCGTTCGCAGGAACATCCGATGGACACCGATAGACTGGCAGAAACGTTTCCCGCGCAACCTGATTCGCCGGGTCCAGAATCGGCAACGTCATGTTGACGACGCTGTCAGAGAGACTGGCTTGCTCGACATAGGGCAACACGAACGCGGCCCATCCCCAGCCGGGAGTTCCCTCGGCATATGGGCGGTTGGTGGCAGCGTCGAGCCCAATCCAGCCCATCGGAAACGACTTATGAGAATCGTGGTAGTTGTGCAACGCCAAGCCAACCTGCTTCAAGTTGTTAAAGCAGGAGACACGGCGGGCGGCTTCGCGAGCCGCCTGCACCGCAGGCAGCAACAGGGCCACCAGCACACCAATAATCGCAATCACCACGAGTAGTTCGACGAGTGTAAATGCTTGCCTGTACGTCTTCATGTGTATCACCTCGCAAAAGCGGCGCCGGACGCGAAAAGCGTGCAACGAAAGCGCAGCGTGTTAGTCATCTGGCAACGGGACACGTGTGAGAAAACCTCACACCGATATCACCGCAAACGTGGAAGAACTAACCAACCCTCGGAGGCGCGCGAGCCCGGTTGGGGCCACGGTGTGGGACGGGATGCCCAGCGAGAGTGGGGGGCCGGATGGTGCCGGTTGAACCCCAAGATTGCACCACATTAAACGTGCAGGGTGCGGCCGTGCGCTGGCTCAGGTAGGAGCAAGCGAAGCACGACTCTTCCACTGAAACGTCACCGGAAACCAGCCCGACGTCGGCCGCCTTCTCAGCAGCCCCGTCTTCGTGAACATCCGAGCCGTGGTCGTGACCATCACCGTGGCGATGTGCGACTTGGCCGTGGCGATGGCGACAATGGTCGCTGTGAGCCAGATGTACGACGCTCCCCTCGATCGCCAGAATCGCGATCAGGGCGGCCGGTACAAACTGCAACAAGCGAGCCACGAGGGGCCTCATGCGGAGGGGGGATTGGAATACATCGCCATGCCACGTCACCGTAATACGTCAATCGTACGTAAACGGTTCAAAGGCACATGCCTCCCTAAATAGCAGAACCACGCAGCAGGGGCAAGTCGAAATAAAATTTGGTTGGCCCGAGTTGGCCGGCAGTTGCTCGTCAACTCTGGTAATTCTCGCGACGTGCGTCATCGCCACGGCGCCACAGCTTCGCGGCCAACCAGAGAATGCACCAGACCACTCCCATGTAGGCAAGCAGGACCACATTCAAGAACGTGCCCTGCACCAGCGTCGTAAGAAAAACGGACAGAAATCCGGCGCCGCTTTTCCCGTCGATGTAGCCTGGATTGACGATCAACACGCTCAGCATGCCGGTCCACACATCAATCACGATGGCAAACGGAAAGATGATCGAAATGGCCACACGGGTTCCGTAACCAATCCAGACCATCGTGCGGACATGTCGCCAGCGAATCACGCGGCGGTAGGCGGCACTGGCTTCGACCAGCGTATAACCCAAAATGAAAACGACAACTCCAGCAATCATCCCCAGGATGTGTTGGGGCTGGTGATGCAGGAAACAGCCGTAGGAAAAACTCGGTGCTGCGCTGACCGTGCAGATCAATGTCCACCGCGCCAGGATCGCAACCAGACGGCGACTGGACATGAACTGTGAGATCATCCCCGGATCGGTGGGCGTCGACGCCGGCGATGCATAGGGGTTGAAGTTCAAGTCGACGCTCCACTGAAACGGTTTCGCATGGCGAAGTTCGCGGCGAATGTCATGGTTCAGCGAACGCTCAGCCGTTTCGAGCCGCTTCGATCACTTCCGTGGGTGCGCCGATATCCAGAATGTGGACCTGGCCAAGACAGGCAGCAGCGGACGCCATTCTAAAGCCAATCTTCGGGGCGACCAGGGTGCAGGTGTGATCGGCGCGAAAAGTTGGTGCTGCTGCCTGGCCGGTGTCACAGTCCAGACCGCTGGGCAGGTCGATCGCCATGGTTCGCGCCGACGCCATGTTCGCCCACCGTATCATGTCGTCAAACGGCGGCCGCGGCTGGCCGCGGGTACCGGTCCCCAACATCGCGTCGACGATCCAGTCGGCCTCCTGGAACCAGGTTTCAATCACCGGAGACTCGTGCTCCGGCCGGGCGACCTGAATTTCGACCGCCATCCGCTGCAGAATTGAAAAGTTCGCGGCGGCATCTCCGCTCAAGGCGGCACCCTCGCAACCGAGCAGCACCCGCGGCGTATGGCCGCGCACCAGCAGGTGTCGAGCAACCACCAGCCCGTCGCCGCCGTTGTTCCCTTTGCCACAGCAGATCAAAACCGGGCCAGCGATCCCCAGTTTTTCGAGCACATCGGCACACCCCCGGCCAGCGTTTTCCATCAGCACCAGCCCCGCCATCCCATAACGCTGGATTGCGATCTGATCAACACGCCGCACTTGTTCGCGGCTGAGGTATTGCATGGCCACCACCCTGTCTCGCTGCCTGTGTCGCGGTCGGTCCGCGATGCACCGCAGGCCACCTGCAGGCCACCTGCGGGCACCGTTGGTAATTGGTGCTTCGCTTTTTATACTGGGTCGCATCGATTCCTGTCGAAGGCCCCGGAGTTTTTAACATGCCGATCTATGAATATCAGTGCGGCAACTGTCGCGGTCAATTCGAAGTGTTAGTTCGCGGGGCAGAGACTCCCCTTTGCCCCAACTGTGACGCGGTGTTGGTCGATCAATTGCTGAGCGTTCCAGCCGCTCCGGCCGTCAATCATCAGGCCTTGCCAATGTGCGGGCCCAAGCCATCGCCCGGGGGTGGCTGCGGACTCCCACAGTGCGGGACGGGGCGCTGCGCCGGCGAGTAGACGATCGTTTGAGGGTCATTCGAAATAGAAGAAGCGGCGGGGAATTCCCCCGCCGCTTCCAACCAATCGCTCCCAAAAAGCTGTCTCTTTGTGGCCGTCAGGTGGCCCTGCGTGGTCGGTCCCCTGCCCTACTGAAGAATGTAGGCACCTCCGACATACGCCGCTGCCGCCGTCAGGCCACCGCGAATGCTGAGTGGAATGGGACGGACCAACCAGGGTGCACAATCGCCCGGACGGTAGAATCCGAGTGGGTAACGACACTCCGTCGGTGGGTTGATGCCCATCTTGTATGGCAAGGCCACGACATTGGCGAAGAAATGGGCTCCCGACAACACCGGCTGAACGATCGGGCCAGCCGTGTGGCCGTAGCGTTCCAGATTGACGTCCTCGAAGTAAAGCGGCTTGTGGCAGATGGATGATGCTTTCCAGGCCAACGTCGAGGCCACAAAGTCGCGTTCGATGACCGGGGCATTTCCTAAGGAACACTCGCCAGGAATGCTCCACCATGCGGCCAGAAAACACATATCATCATCGCTCAGGTCCGCAAACGGAACCTTCTTCAGTCCATCCTCTGTTTCGATCTCGACGTGATTGTTGCGGTAATTGGTCAAGCGACCGTCCGCCAGGATCGCGCCATCATCGTCCTTCCAGACCCGCGCTGGTACGCGACGCATGGTGTTCTGCCGCTCGGCGTCGTAGTTGGTGCGGTCAAGCTGCGTCACGGTCATCTGTGGCGTAATGTCAAGTGAGATCGCACTGAGCGGCGATTGACGAACCCGCTGGCGATGCTCTTCGCATTCCTTGCCACCTTCGCAGCAATCACGCCGGTTGTAGACACGATCACATTTCGGATCCGCGGAGGCGGGTGGGGCCGGGGCCGGATCGTAACTGAACGGTGTCGATTCGGTCGGCGGCATCGGCATGGGCGCGGCGTCGCGACCCTCGGACTCAAAGGGACTCTCCAGCGGCGGCGCCGGATCGGTCGGTGGCACGAAGTCACCGCGACCTGCCGGCGGAGCCGTCAACGGTGGCTCGATCAGCGTCGGTTCGTCACTGGCGCGTTCGGCCGGGAGTGGCAGGTTGCGATCACCAAAGGGGTCGCTGAACGGGTCGTCCGGAACCTGTTGCGAGGCGAACCGAACGGAACTCGAAGCTTGCGCGACCGGCACGGTCGATCCGTGGTCGAGCCGACGGGGCTCATTGAATCGAATCGGCTTGACATTCGCATCCACATGGACGCGGGGAGGTGTTTCCGTGATCGCAGCGGTCGTCGACGTCGTCGGTTGCCGATACGCAGTCGTCGCTGCGCGATCCGAGGTCACTTGACGCCGGTTGGCCGGATCCGATTCGCGCCAGCGAAGCCGCCAATTTTCCGAAGGGTGGACCACCTGGCGTTCAGTGACGTCTCCCCAGCGTGCCGTGAAGGGGCGCGTGGTCTGGCGTCGACTGGAAGACTGCGAAGAGTGACCGGCGTCGTGCGCCGCGCTGCCAGATTGCGACTCGCGATTGGCAGCCATGCCCTGTTCAGCAGTGATCGGCGTGGCTGCAATCGGTGTGGCTGCGATCGGCGTGGCTGCGATCGGCGTGGCTGCGATCGGCGTGGCTGCAATCGGTGTGGCTGCGATCGGCCGGGCCTGCTGGTCATAAACGTCGAATTGGGCGGGTTGGCGGAAATCGTCCGCTACGGCCCTCGGCCCACAGCAAACCTGCCCACAGATACTGACCGCAACGGTCAAGGTGAACACCGGGCCCAAGCGGCGTTCAGCCCACTCAGTCCACTTCACCCTTCTGTGGGTAATCGGAGGTGTAATTTGGTGATTCCTGCGTGATTGCGATGTCATGAGGATGACTCTCTCTTACGCTCGCTGCCGATACCTGAATGAATTGCGCATCCTTACGCAGTTCATCGATCGTACGCGTGCCGCAATAACCCATTCCGGCACGTAAACCGCCGACCAACTGGTACACGAAGTCGCTGAGCGGGCCTTTGAATGGCACACGCCCTTCGACGCCTTCGGGCACCAGCTTTCCGTTGTCCGCGCCGACATCGCCTTGGCGATATCGCTCGCTTGACCCTTTCACCATGGCTCCCAGTGAGCCCATCCCTCGGTACACCTTGAAGGTGCGTCCTTGATACAAAATCGTCCGTCCCGGACTTTCCGCCAACCCGGCAAAAAGTCCGCCAATCATCACCGCATTGGCACCCGCGGCAATCGATTTGGTCACGT